>CACYCJ010000157.1 GCA_902772925.1 uncultured Lachnospiraceae bacterium | reverse complement strand
GGAGACGGAGGGATTCGAACCCTCGTGCCGGTTGCCCGACAAACTGATTTCGAGTCAGCCCCGTTATGACCACTTCGATACGTCTCCTTGTTGTTCCTGTTTTTAGGCAACACACATATAATATCAAAATTATTTGATTAAGTAAATAAAAAAGATTTAAAGTGAGAAATTATTATTTGTCATCTCGAGCTTTCTTTCATTATTGTTCTTAATCTCACCCACGGGACGCTTATTCTGCTCCATGATATTTTGATTGATAATGTTCTTTGCTTCCTTTAACTCACCCTTCTTTACTATATCCGCTATATCCACTCCCGAAAGTATATATCCGTGTTTTGCGGAGTTCATACCGTGGTCTACAATCTCCTGAGTAAGGTCGTTATCTGCTATCTCATCTTTCTCTCCTGCCTTCATCACCAGCGACTTATCAAGCCTGACGCAGGCCTTTGCAAAGGATTCGTCCTTCTTTACCTGAAGCTCATTTGCAGCCCTGAGGCTTTCCATCCTGTTTGAGAAATAAATTGATTCAACTACGGAGTTTTCAAACTGTCCCCTGTAATCGGCAGCCTTTGCGGGATTCGAAGATATTTTCTCGACTATATCGACTCTTTTTCCTTCGTTCACCTCAAGCTGAGCATTGCAGGCTTTTGCCATTTCGTCCGTCTTCTTTTTCATAAGCTCATCCAGCATCTGATTACGCATTACGGTAATGTTATTCCGAATCTGCTCAACGGTTTCGATCCTGTTCCTTTCATAGTCGTTTTTAGGCTCGATATCCTTACCGTCAACGCGCATATACTCCTTTGCAGGATCCTTATCCTCCGGCTTTACGACTCTGTCCGTGGTTTTCCTTGCAAGATATGCCGTTGTGGAATTATATGCCTTAAGCGCAAGCTTGTCATAGGTATCTATTTCCGCTGCGGAAAGCCTTGTCCTTCCCTTGATATCTTCCATAAAATCATCCAGAGCATCAAGGTCGTTCTTCATATTTTTGAATTCCTTGGAAGACTTTTTGAGATTTGCATCCATCTCGCGGATGAGATGCTTCATCGAACGGGTCTTGTCCGCCTGTCCCCTGGTAACATCGTCCTTCACATTACAGCTGCTGTAGCCTCTCCTGAGTGAGATCAGCTCGGACTTCTGTTTATCATTATATTCTTTATTGTTTTTAATATCGGCAAACTCGTCCTCTTCGGTTTTTTTCTCTTTCTTGGGAGCAGCCTTCGGACTAACCTTCGGTGCCGGCTTCGGATTAGTTTTCTTTTTTTCCTCGGCTTCAAAAAACTTTTCTATCTCATCTTCTCCGACCTTTTCTGCATCAAAGAGGCTCTCCTTCTCATCAACCTTTTTACCGGCTTCCGGTTTTACGACATTCTTCTTTACCGGAGCATTTAAGTCTTTCAAAGGGACATTATTAACACTCTTATTCTCCCGCTCATTTTCGATACCTCCGAGCAGGTCGTCTTCTTTTTCAAAATCACTGAAAAGATCATTTTCTCTCATGTCAAATCCCTCCTATCTCTGCTTTTCTTCCATCGGTGACATATTATCACAAAAGATGCAACAAAAGAGTAACAAGACTTTAAAGCTGCTTTTTACACTTAAATGTAAATCCGAGCATTGTCATATCATCGAACTGTTCAAAGCCCTCCGTAAAGCTGTCTATTTCTTCCTTCATCTTCGTAAGAAGCTCTTCATTACTTGAGTCTTTATTCGCATTCAGGACATCAAGCATCCTTCCAGTTCCGAATCTTTCTTTATCTTTTCCGAGCGCCTCGTTTACTCCGTCCGTATAAAGGAATATCCTGTCTCCGGGCAAAAGATCGAAATCATTTTCGACAAATGTGCTTCCCGGCAGGAACGCTATAGGAGGTCCGTGAGGTGTTTTTTCTATAGCAAAGCCTTCTCCTGCTTTCATGATCGCAGGATAATCATGTCCCGCATTGCAGGAATTTACATGACCGGTCCTTAAATCCACGATTCCGAGCCACATTGTTATAAACATACCGGCATCATTATTCTCCGATATGATCTCGTCGGCATAGGCTATGATATCTCCGGCACTTCCCTTGGATTTTGTCCTTGCCTTCACAAGTATCTTAGAGAGTGACATAAAGAATGCCGCTCCGACTCCCTTATCCGAAACATCGGCTATAATGAGTACGAGATGATCATCATCAAGCATAAAATAATCATAGAAATCGCCTCCGACCTCTCTGGCCGGTGTCATCTGTGCATAGATATCAAACTCGGGAGCATTGTCTATATATTCATCAGCGCCCGGCAGCAAGCTTCTCTGTATGTCCGCAGCGAGGGCAAGCTCCGTGCCTATCCTTTCATTTTCCCTGGTCACGGCCACGATCTCATCAATGTGATTCATGACATCCCGTTCCATGTGATCGACTGATTCTATCAGACCATTTATTTCCTTAATATTACTTTCGGGGAATTCTTTTTCCGAAAGTCTTGTATTCTCTGTAGCAAATCTTCCGGCTTCATCGGTTATGGCCTTGATGGGTTTAATAATGCGGTGCTTTGCATGTATAAATACGATTATTATCATTACCACCAAAACCGCAAGCTCTACAACACCTATCAAAGCTATGAAGCTGAGCGCGATTATTGCAAACCATGCCGACTCACATTCTATGATAAGAAGTCCCGCTATACTATTCTGAGAATCATACAAAGGAGCAATGCCCATTACATAGTCCTCAGTCATGTCATTTTTACCCTTTACATTATAGGTTCTGAATTTCCCGTCAAGCAGCACCTCTTCTATGGTAAGCTTCAGCTTGGAATCATTTTCCGCTTCTTCGTATTTATCACCAACTAAATATTCCGTCTCGGCACCGGGCTTTACCGAAAAAACGTAGGTAAGCGAATTATCCTCCTCTACCTTAAGTACCTTTATTGAATCAATAGTGAATTGATCTGCTTCCCAGCCAAGCGATGTATTTATACTTCCGAAATGAGAATATACCATAAAAGATGTCTCATCCATTTTTTCGTTATACTCATCCATGGTTATCTCACCATTGGACAGCGCATCTCCAAGATCATCCATTTCCTGGTATTCTTCCTTGTCATATGCAAGGAAGTTGTCAAATTCATCTACTATACTGCTGCTGAATTCTCTTTCTATTATGTCTGCACAGTTTTGCTGCATTACCTCAACAAATTCTTTCTGCAGACTTCTGTAAAACAGGAAATAGGTTGTAATCTGTATGAGCAGGGCAAATGCGACAAGAATTATCAGGATAGGCGCTATTATTACCGCCTGCAGCCCCGGCATAAATTTTTTCTTTTTATTTATACCCATTTTTCGCCGTCCCATATCTCACTTTCCTTCTTTGCCTTCTGTCCGGCCTCATATACTTCCTTCGGTATCCATTCGTTACCGTCCCAGATTTCTCCGTCGTCTTCTATTATCCTGTGCTTTTTATGCTCCTTTTTTCCGGTCAGCTCGGGATGTTCAGCCTCATATTCATCCTTGGGTACCCAGTTTTCCCCGTCCCAGACCTCTCCATCATCCTCAATAAGGCCGTAGGAAGTCCTTTTTTCTTCTTTAACGGGCGGTGTCGGAGTTATATCTTCGTCGTCTTCATATCCGTCCGCATAATCATCCGCATAATCGTCCGCATACCCATCCGCATACCCGGCATCTTCATCAGACTCATAATCCGAGCTTCCGTCTTTTTCAGCCTCGATTCTTTCCATATAAGCCTTTTGTTTTTCGATCTTTTCCAGTGCTCTCAGCCCGATCACTATGCCCCTCGTTGCCTTATCGAATTTGCCGTTCACAAGGCTTATGGCCATCGGAGCCGAAACCGTTCTGGCTGTGAAAAGAGAAAGCTGCAGATGGTTGTCCTCATTAATGAAAAAAACAAGTGCGACCGGATACATTACATAGGTTTTTACAAGGCAGGCCACTGCATTATCCACGGACGAAAGGTTGAGCCCCCGTCCCAGAATGTTTACTGCCTTTCCCACCTCTTCAATTGCCTTTTCATTTGACAGCTCTGAGGAGTATATAAGATCCTTCCTGTGTATTCCCGCAGTACGGATCTTTTCCTCTCCGTCGGCGGGTCCCCACATCTGAAGCCTGAATTCGGAGGCAACCTTAAAATGGCCGTCCGTATCTATCTCCAGCTGGTTCAGGAGTACCTTTCTCATTTCCACAAGAAGCGGATCTTTTCTTTTTTTTCCGTAACGCCTGCTCAATTCAGTCA
This sequence comes from uncultured Lachnospiraceae bacterium, assembly GCA_902772925.1. Classification (GTDB taxonomy): domain Bacteria; phylum Bacillota; class Clostridia; order Lachnospirales; family Lachnospiraceae; genus Eubacterium_Q. Next base: position 27,331 of record CACYCJ010000157.1, on the reverse strand, counting down.
CCTCTTGAAATAACAGCAGTAGGAGGCATATTTTTCCTCCTACTGTTCGTCTTCTCCTTCGGTAATAACGGTGTTCCCGTCGGTATCTATAACAACTTTAATGATCACGGTAGTCTCGAGGCTTTCACTGCTTACCTCTACACTGCCTTCTATCTTCTCTGAGGGCAGCTCGGCTGTAAACTCCGATGTTTCCTGTCCGTCGGAGCTTGAAACACTCTCATAGGTAAATGTGTCTTCTTCCGTTTCTTCCTTTCCGCTTCCCTTTGATGCATCATTTCCCGTGGCAATCTTAAAAGCTCCGGCCTCCTTAAACTGCTTCGTAAACTCATTTTCGGTAACCGGCTCGGAAGTATCTGTGCCACCCGATGAATACATAATGTCATAGATCCATCTTCCTTCATCATCCACGGAGCCGAAAAGTCTTATCCTGTCGTCCGACTCGTTTACCCGCCAGTCATTTATTCCGTTTAAAAATACTATCCTTGAACTTCCGTCGCTTTCATTCTTAAGTAAAAAGGGATAATCCGTCGAGGAAGCACAGATATATTCGTTCCCGGGTATCAGCATATTGTCATCTGACACCTCGGTCGTAAATCCCTTATCGGTCTTCTTAACATTTACAGAGATGTACATCTTTACTGCAGTAACCTCGTAGTCACCGACCGCCTGCTTTCTTGTGAATATCACATCGGTTTCCCCGGCAGCCTTTGGTGTAACGGTAAATGCAGCCTTTCCCTTTTTCTCTGTCCCCTTAATCTTTGCCTCAGCTATTTCCGGAGAAGCCACTTCACATTCCCAGGTCAGATCCTTTGTCTTTCCTCCGTCAAGGCTGATGATAAGATCACTGCCCTTTTGCTTACATATAGCGGGATAATCGGTATCGTTAAAAAGACTGACCGTTTTTTTACCGCCCGCAAACTGCAATATAAGCAAAACTGCAGACAGAAGCACTATAAGGGCTAATGTAATTATAATCGCATGCTTCCTGTTCATATACTGACCTTTCTTTAATTACCCTCGGATTCCGGATTATCTGTCCCACCGGATGTATCACCGGATGTATCGTCGGAGGTTTCTTCGGATGTCCCCTCTGTTGTATCTTCGGTAGATTCCTCCGTTGTATCTTCAGTCGGTTCTTCCGTTGTATCTTCCTCTTTGCTTTCAACAGCTATCGTTATCACATCCTGTACATTCGGATCATCGTCAGATGTGATCACTATCTGGAAGGTTATAACATCACCTGTAGTATTGGAAGGAACCAAGAACTTAAATGCGTTTTTCGATGTTTCACTCATGCTGACGGTAGATGCTGTTATATCCTGTTTGGTTGTTCCGCTTATAACATAAGCCTTTACGCTGAAGCCTCCGTCGGTGATTCCCACAAGTCCGGTTATCACATCACCTGATTTTGCAAACAGCTGAGCTGCTCCGTTCGTTACGGAAATGGCATCCTCGCCGTTCTTTGAAATGCTTGTATTAAGCACGGGTATATCGTCACTTTCAACGGTGATAGCTATTACATCCACAAGGTCGGGAGCATCAACCGGAGAAATCTCAACTCTGTAAAGCACATTCTTTCCGGTCTTATTTTCGGGAACCTCAAGATTATATGCCGTAAGCACCGGTCCCTGCTTAAGTGCAGCTTTAACTACATCGTTAGTCACATCCTTGGGCGCGTCATTTACCATTTCAAATGCCTTTATCGTAACGCCTGATGTCGAATCCGTAATGACTGCCGTTCCGCTGATCTTGTCACCTGATTTTGCAGCCAGCTGATAAATGTGATTTTCTATGACAGCTTCTGTATTTAGCGTCCTTACGGTGGTGGTAAGCGTCACATTGTTCAGACGAAGTATTCCGCCGCCCTTGATTCCGACAAACTCCTGATCAACCTGTCTTGAAACGACAACCGAACCGAGGCCGAGATTACATTCCACACTCTTTATCTTCCACATCGCATTTCTGCTTGCAAGCAGTGCCTGTATATCCGAATCCTCTATATCTCTCTCGTTTCCGTCTCCTATGGTGCTGATATCGGAATCCACGGAAGCATCCGTATTCATATCAGCTCCGCCTTCCGTTACCTGCTTATCGATCTCTGCATTATAAGGAAGGATTTCCACGGATATCAGTGAAAGCGATCTGTTCATCTCGGGCAGGAAGAGCTTTATGGTCTGCTTTCCGCCTGTAGTAAAGGCTTTCTTCGTGTTATTTACGGTACTGCTCTCACCTTCCTGAGGAGCAGTCCTGTCATCCTGAATGAATTTTGTTATGTCCTCATATCTGATTGATTTGGTTATGCCCATGTAATCACGGAAATTAAATGTCATTCTTACCGCCGACTCCGTCGTACTGTCAAGGTTGTAGCTTGCCTCGGAGGTCTCGAAGGTCATCTCAAGAGGAACAACACTGTTTTCACCCGACATCTCGTGTGAAGTAACATTATGCCTTATCATTCTTTCCGTAACTGCATACAGCTCATTAAATCCGGAATAGCTTCTCAGCTTACGCTCGGTCGTGACCGGAAGCTTTGTATCGGGATCCGTCGTACTGCTTACGACATCATAAACAGCCGCTGCGGCGCCGTTTACATTTGCACCGTCCATCGCACCGGGAGCCGAAGCCTTAACATTTCCGTAGCCTGCTATGGTATAGCCGGTTATTTCCTTGACGAAAGGAATATTATATTTAATCTCGGCAAAAAGTCCTTCCGACAGCGTCATTATATTCTGATCCGTAAAGTATACAAAGGGTGACTGATATTCCCCATTTCCCATATCAAGCGTAGATGTATAATAAAATGATACGGCAATATCATTTTCCTGACTTATGAGATTTTTATCAGCCGTACCTGCCGTAAACGAGAGCGAAAGCGTCTCCTCCATTGCCTCTATACGGGAAGAAGTATCCGTTGCATACGCAAATGTCGATAATACCGCAGAAGCATCATTAAACTCAAAGGAATAGTTACCAAGTACAACTCCTTCGCGTACATGCTGAACAATTCCGTAGGAAAAGCTCATATTTTCGTTTACGCATTGAAGAATAAGCTTTGAAGCGCCTATAAAGTTGGCGGCCTTTACTCCTCTTACATAATATATGGTATTACCCTTGGCATCCCTGCCCTCTCTGAGTCCTCTGTAGGGAACCTGCATGGTCTTTGAGAACGGAACATTATATATCAATGTAGCATCCACCGAAGCACCGCTGGTATTTTTAGAACCGGCTGTGGGATACAGAATAATATTTACAACATCATTTGTCGAATCCGGTATACGGGAAACAGGAGTAACCCAAGTATCTGACTTCCATACAAGCTTGTTGGGAGAAAACTTAATGGGTCCGATATCCGCTGACTTTCCCGCCTGCAGTGTCTGAACCGCTATAACTCCTTCCTTAGCCGCCTTATCGTTGGGATATTCAGCCATACATAGAGACTTTGTCTCCATATTTCTGATATATTCACTGTTAGCGCTCATCTGAAGATTTCCGTCGGAATATACCTGCGAAAGTGTCACATTCTTTATCCTGAGCACAGCCGCATTACCATCTCTTGTCTGAGCGGTAAACTTAATGGATTCCACGGTAAAAAGATCCGTTATCGGAACAAGCAGGAATCTGTCGGTATGGTTTTCCCTGAACATAAATCTTTTGTCCGAAATCGCGGGAATATCCTTAGGGGAGGTTCCTGCCTCCGCCTCGACATATTGCGGTTCCTCATCCATGTATGAGTACATAGCCTTTACAACGTCCATGCTTGCCGTGAGTCCCGAAACGCCCTTTGTGTTTGTATATGTTATCTCGGCGCGAACGGAACCTACGAACTGACTGTAGCCGGGGTCCTTTGCTCCGGTAGTAAGCTCACAGAGGAGCTTAACCTGACGCGCCATTTCGGATACCTTGAAGTTCTTGGCTATCTCAGACTCATATCTTCCTTTTCTTCCCTTAGAGCTTACCGCTTCAAGCTCATCGGTGTAATCAATATCTATCCAGCCCACATCAGCTATCATATATGTAAGATAGCTTCCGCCGGCATTATCCTCGCTGACCGTAATATACTCGATATTCAGCTTGTCAAAGGGCTCCGCATCCGAGGTCGTATCCTCGGGAATGATATTTATACTCCTAAGCTCGCCGTAATCCTGATTTACATATATCGAGAAATACTCCGTTTTTCCGGACCTGAAGCCGTCGCTCGATATCTGCTGATTTGCAAGCACATATCCGCTCTTCTTTCCGTTATTAAACACAAGCTGGAAATAAAAATGGTTGGTAGATCCCGAATCGCCGTTTCCGCTATCGAATTCCGGATCATCCGCTACCTTGACTCCTATCTCATAGGTCTTCTTCTTTCTGAAGAATCCCCAATCTATAAGTGTATCCTCATAGGTCATATCATATCTTATATCGGAATAATCCTTGTCACGGATATCTACTTCGGCAGAATCAAAGGTTATAATGTATTTATGGCCGCCCTTTATAAGCTGCTCCTTAAAAGGTGCTCTGATATCAGATGTGTCCGACATATCCGATGCATCCGTTGATGTCGCAGTTGTTTTCTTCTCTGCCTCTCCTGCGGAATTGACTATATTTCCGTTTTCATCCGTTATTATGGCATCCGATCCGGAAAGGTCAAATACCCTTGCCGAGGTTTCATTTCTTTCAATCCAGTAGTTGGATTTTACACCTACCGCCTGTACGGAGGACAGATAGATCATTCTCTTTTCATACTTTTCCACATAATCAATGGTAAAGCTGTCCATTATCCATTCATCCTTGCCGGTAAGTGAAACTTCCGCACCGGTGAACTCGGAAAAGTCCTCGATATTTATCAAAAACGACACCTTGCCGCCGGGTACAAAGCCTGTCTCTTTAAGGAAGCTTCCGCCCTTATCGGTAGGCCAGTTTCCCATATATTCTTCCTGAGCTTCCTTGCATCTGTAGATAGGCGTCATGCTGCTCGTCTTATCCATGGACTTATAATTTATCCTGAAGTTTATATCATCCTCAGTTCCGGCCGGTTTTTTCGGTGATGTTCCGAAGGTCATAAGGAACATTCCCCTGCCATACTCAGTCGGAATAAGGCTTGCATTTCCGGAATACTTTCTGAATTTTATGTCCTCACTTGTTCCGCCGTTTATCACTCTTCCCTTGATTTCGGTAGTTACATAGTACATAAGTGGAGACTGTGACTCGAAAACAAACTCGGCATTAGCGCCCTTAAGTGTATTTCCGGCGGTATCCCTGCCCGTGGGGAAGTACGCATTACATCCGCCCTTATATATGGACATACCTGCAATGCTTATCTCATCAGAAGCTGTAGCGGCAAGCGACGCATTCATCTTTGCCGTGGCATTTGAGATTACTATTCCGTTTTCCGCTATCTTCTGCCTTGCCGATTCTCCTGCGGCAACGACCACTCTGTTTATACTGTCGTATTCGGGAAGCATTCCCTGGAAAGCAATGGTATCTCCACGCTGTGCAATGCCGAAAAGCACCTGATCCTGACCGGATGCTGCAATAGTCGCATAGCTGCTGAGAAGCACCGGAAGTGTTATCTTTCGGTTCCAGCCGTGAATGTCCTTATACTGAACCTCAAGAGCTATATCCTCAACCAGTCCGTTATCCTGACTCATGGGAAGAGCCTCATAGTTGACCAGGCTTTCAATTCCTGCCGTAGAGGTATCGGCAAAATCCATTCTGAAGGTATAAAGATCATCCTCGGAAGAGAATTTCTTTTCATTTTCTTCTGCCTTATAGGTTTCAAGAGAGAGCACGGAATTTCCGTTTTCACCCGCCACAAATACACTGTCGGTTCCCGAGGTCGAAAGTGCGGCTTTATTTGCACTCTTAACCTCTGCCATCAGATAGCCTTCATAATCAAGGAACTGCTGTCCGGAAACCATTCCGTATTCCTCATAGCCCTTATAGTTATTGACCTTATATAAGGACATACCCTCAAAGCTCCAGCTTCCTGCCTTTGAGCCTTCCTTGGCAGGGCTGTTACCTGCTGACTCCAGATATATTTCCACACTTGTAACATCGGCTATCTCGGATTCCGTCTGAAATACAAAATCCTGTACCGACCAGGAAGCGAGAGGATCGGCCTTGCTGAGATCCTCTTTATAATGATATTTTTCAAGGATCTTTGCACCAAAGGTCTTGGTAAGATCCTTACCGTTTGCTGCCGAGTTAAGAAGAGCTGTGCTTCTTTCCGTTGCATCGATATTGGGGAAGATATATTTTACTCCGGGCTTCCCGCTTACATCGGTATAGCGCACGCCAATATAAACAACACCCGCTCCGCTTGAAGCGCCTGTTGCTATCTTCATGGAATATGTATTGTCGGGAGCAGCGATGATCTCACGCTGAAGCCACTCGGACATACCGCTGAATGCGCTGTAGGCCGGAGCAGAGTCAACACGGGTCACACTGTAGGCATCAGATTCCGATGCCGTCTTACTGAGATCCTTATCGAAATTGCTTCCGAAGTCACCGATATCATTCGCCCCTTTTCCGCCCTCACTTTGATCTGTATCGTCGGAAGCGGGAAAAGCTTTCGTATCGGTTCCGTCATTTCCGTCATTCAAGTCATTTGCATCACTCGCAGAATTCACTTCATCGGCGTTAACAACCTCCGATGTGCTGCCAAATGCGGGAATAAACGAAAGCAAAAAGGAAAAACACAGTATCCCAACCAGTATTCTTTTTAACGATCCACTACTCTTCTTCATATATAACCTCTGTGCTATGCAACTGAATCATGATTATTTTATGCCTGTTTTTACTTATGACACCAATCACTATAACAGTATGCTGACAACAAAAGTGCAACACTTTGTTACTTAATATTTAACAGTCCCGCAAGTCCCGTAATTTCAAAGACTTCCATGACATTTTCATTTACATTTGAAAGCGTAAGCTTTCCGCCGTTTTTGTTTACGGAGATATAAAGATTTCTTATTGTACGGATTCCGGCACTCGAAATGTACTCCATGTCCTTCATATTGAGATTTATATCCGTAAATCTTTCGGACATTTTCTGGAAAAGCTCATCCGCCTTCCCCGATACTCTGGCATCGAGGCTTCCGATAATGATAAGCTCGCCCTCTTTACCGTGATCCACTAATTTTACATCCATTACATAATCCTCCTATATCACCTGCTACTCAAGCCTGTCTGCTTTTCTTCCTCTGATCCTTAATGTATAGAGCAAGTTCTTCAACCGTTATCTCCATAACGGTTTCACCCATTTCTTCCATTCTGTCCTCAAGGCTCAGCTTTGAATACTCCTCGGCTGCTTCGGCCAATAAATCCGCAAAAATGAATGGTGTAGGCTCGTAATCCTTGGAATCGTCATCCCAGAACAGATCATCAAATTCATCCGAGTACTCATCTTCATCATCTTCATCATCGTCGTCATCTTCATCGGAGTCTTCATCGGAGTCTTCATCGAAGTCATCATCACCGTATGATTCTTCTTCGTCATACGATTCTTCCTCGTCATACGATTCTTCCTCGTCATACGACTCTTCTTCGTCGTACGATTCTTCTTCATCGTACGATTCTTCCTCGTCATACGATTCTTCTTCGTCGTATGATTCTTCTTCGCCGTACGATTCTTCCTCGTCATACGACTCTTCTTCGTCGTACAATTCTTCCTCATCAAACGATTCTTTCTCGTATGATTCTTCTTCGCCGTATGATTCTTTCTCGTATGATTCTTCCTCATCATACGATTCTTCTGAATCATATGACTCGTCTTCATCATACAGTTCGTCCCTACCGTATGCTCCTGTTATATCTTCTTCGCCGTATGATTTAGCGCTGAATGTCTCTTCTGCCTCTTCAACGGAAGATGTGTGAACGGTGGTGTCATCTGCAGGCTTCTTTGCCTCACCGGCGGCATCAAACTTTGCAGCTCCCAGCTGAGCGCCCACGCTTATCCACTTAAGCTTGTCAAGGAGTTCGTTTTCCAGCTCCTTACGGATGGAATCCTTAAATTCATCAAGCTTATCGTCAATATCCCTGTCTGTATACTTCTTATCCGAAAGGGTCTGCTCCTGATAATGCTTGCCCGTAGCAATCTCATATTCACGCCTGTTTACGATCTCCTCAGCAGCCCTCATTCTGTCTATGGAATTTGTCACCGGATCCGGCTGAGCCGGTATTTCTTCAAAGGTTATCGTTTCATCTTCAGCCGAACCGTAGCTTTCTGCCTCCTCCTCGCTTATCTCGGAGAAATTAAGTATCCCGGTACCGCTTTCTCTTTCGCTTTCCGAATTTTCGATTGCCTTTCTTTCCTCATAGTTCACATCATGGGAATATCTGCTGTCTGCAACAAAATCCTCCCAAACAGCTTTGCCTTCCTCACCGAAGAAATAATTGCTCTCAAAATCCTTTTGCTCGAACATATCCACAAAGGAATCCGGAACCTCTATATGGAATGAGGATCTTGAGGTAGGACTCATTACGGTAAATACCTGTCCTCTCGCAGCTCCTAAGATATCCTCCTGTTCTCTCTCGTTGATTCCGCCTGCCTTTTCATAAAGCTTGCAAAGATCATCCATATCATTGGGAGAAAGTGAAAATACGAAGCTGTACTGACACGCATTTATTATCGCAGTAGACTTACGCGCTATCTCTTCGCTTCCGACAAAGTCCTTTATGTTCTGTGTGATAACTATCTGCATACCGTTATATTTACGGATACGCTTGGCCAGCTGGAACATAAAATCAAGGGCTACGGGGAATTTTGTATCGATAAATACATGAGCCTCATCGATAACGACCACTATCTTCCTTTTTAAACCGTACTTCAGATTATAGTCCCTGTTTTTAATTATCTCATTGTCAATGTATTTCAAAACAAGCAGCATCTGTGCATTTGCTATAGTTGTATTTCTATTTGCAAGCATAGACTGGAAGTTGAATACCGAGAAGTTCTCATCCGTTGTAATGGTGGAGGGACCATTCCAGATATTTGCATTTCTTCCGCCTGTTGAGAATTTGGAAATGTAATTCACAAGCATTCTGAGAAGCTGTCTCAGATATTCGTTATTTGTCCTTTCAAATTCGGAAAGAACGATATCATAAAGGTCATCGAATATAGGATAATCCTCGGGATGCAGCTTTGAAAGATCGGTTTCGGGAGTAATCCCGAAATCCAGATACATTCTCTCAACAAGTGAATTCAGATATTCAAGCGCATCCTTATCTATATCGGGAAGTATCTGCTTGAAAAACTCCTCGAGGAACTGAAGATGCGTCGCGAAGCTTCCCGAAGCCTCCTCCGACTCATCGTCATCAAGTGCCGTTATGATATGGAACGGGTTGAGTCTTCCGTATTTTGCATTACCGACATTTATAACCTTACCGTGAAGAGTATGTGCAAGCTCTGAGTACTCATTTTCGGGATCCAGGATGAATATCTTCGCATCCTCGGAGGAAAGGTTGGTAAGCAGGCTCTTTGTGGCGTAGGATTTACCTGAACCGGATTTACCTACGATTACCATGTTGGAATTGACTCTTTCGGTGTCTCTCCTGAAGAAATCAATAAAGACCGGCACCCCGTCGGAGGATCCCAGCTTAATTCCGCCTACATCCGAAATATGCGCAAAAATCCAAGGAAACATTCCCGCTATCGTATTTGTGGGAATTCCCCTGGCATCCTTTACCATCGGATCATATGCCGATATCTGCGAACCAATAAAGCTCTGTATCTGCAGGAAGTCCATACCGGAAAGCTTCATTCCCGCTTCGCTCCAGGTTCGCCTCAATGTTCTTTTCATATCAGTAACAACGGGCATAACCGTATTGAAATTCTCTCCCAGCACGGGATTATCCCTTGTTAATGCGCCGTCAAACGCTGTCACATAAATGTTTACGGACATCAGCGCTTCATTGTCCTGCTTCAGCGTAAGCAGCAGTGATGACAGACTGTCTATATGGCTCTGAATTTCGATAATCTTCGAATCCAGAGTTGTTGTCATATACTGTCCTCTAAGCTCCGAAAGAGACCTGTCTATCGCTCTTATCGCCTTCACACTGTCCATAGGAGTTATCTTAACTACAACCTTTGTACCCGGGAAGGACATTACGCCTGCAAGCCATGCATCACTTACCAGTGTAGGATAGCTGACAACTCTTAAATTATGAGTTATCATGCCGTTCACCTCAATGGTCCTCATATTGAACTTGAGGGATTCGGGCATCGACCAGTCACACCACTGTTCCTCAGCCACATCATCTATGCTCTTTTCATCGAAATCGATGGTATTATTGTATTTAAGGAAAAGTGCAAGTCCCTTTGAGTCAAGTCTTCTGACCTTAAGCTCTCCCTGACCGAGCTGGATCATTGCCTGTCTTACGGCAATGTCAAGTCTTCTTCTGTCACTTTCAAACATTACAAGATAATAGAAGGGTTCTATTACCTTTTCTTCAAGTGAAAGCCTTCTGATCTCATTTATACGGTCATATTGGATCTCTACTCTCGCCTGTAATTCGGCTTCGGTCAGAAGTCCGCTTTCATATGAGCTTCTGAGTGCATCGAGCTTATCATATTCGGCATCCAGATAGTCATCATATATTATCGGACGCTGTATTTTTACGATATTGGCGCCGTAGCTGCCGGTCATGCCTCTGAGTACCTTTCCGAAGCACGACTCTATGGTATAATTTCTCCTGTACTCGGAGAAAAATCTGAATTCAATGGGATCTATCTCGATAACGGCTCCGTAATATTTTCCGTCATATTCGATAAAGCCGTCCTTTATTCCCGTATAGGGCATGAAATCGGTAAGCTCCTCATAGCTTGCGGTCTGCTCGCGTTCCTTTGCCCTTTTCTTCTTTCTCTCAGCCGATCTCTCTGCTCTGGCAAGCCATACCGCATCCTTTTCTTCTTCGGTCGCGGTCTTGCTTTTAAGTATCTTGTCCTCTTCCTTTATCAGCTGCCTTATGCGCCTCTTCTCTTCTCTTTCATCCTCCGGATTTGCCTTTATTTCTTCCTTTTCACCATAAAATGAATCAATGGTATCCTTCCTTGAGGCTTCGAAATTTTCCAGAGTCTTATCATCATATACTCTGTAGAACCTCTTGGGATAAGCCTTATATCTGATCATATGCCATACAAACAGATAAATGGGTTCATCATCCAACCTGAAAAGAAGAATTGCAAAAATAACGAGCATGATCACGGCAACAACCCATCTGAAGGGCAGAGATGACAGACTGCAGGCCGTCACAAGGCCGAGTCCGACCAGCCCTACCAGTACATCCACCAGGGTAATGCCTTTGAAAAGCTCTATTTTTATTTTAGTTTTTCCGGGGATCAATCTCATAAATTTATGCTATCCTACAAAATTAAATCTGATCATTTTCTTTACGCGGCAATTCACCGTTTCGGGGTGCATTGTTACGCGCATTGCCGTTTGCATTGTTTCGAACATTAGCATTATTCCTTGCGCCGCCGTTTGCATTGTTCGATATATTCGGCGCATTATTCGGAATATTACTTTGCACATTGTTCGGAATGTTACTTTGTGCATTGTTCGGAATGTTACTTTGTGCATTGTTCGGTATATTACCGGATATATTGTTCGGTATATTGATATTTACATTGTTCGGTCCGTTAACCGGCGCATTATCAGGTATTATATTACGAAGATTATCCTGTGCGCCGCCCGCAATATTGTTATTGACGATATTCTGCGCACCGACGCCTGTTCCGACATTCCTTACGTTATTCGGTGCAGCTCCTACTCCGGCATTTCCGCCGTTATTCGGTGCAGCTCCTACTCCGGCATTCCCTCCGTTATTCGGTGCTGCTCCTACTCCGGCATTCCCTCCGATATTAGGCGCACCGACGCCTGCTCCGCCTCTTCCGGCGTCATGTATGATACCGCCTCCGCCATTTCCTGCTCCATACTGCGCATTATCAGCCACATTATTTCCGCCGATGAGCGGGGCATTGTCCGGTATAATGTCACGAAGATTATCCGGTATATTGGCAGCAGCCCCGGCCACATTGTTCTGAACATTATTTGCAACATTGTTAGCCGCATTAAACTGTGCATGATCGTTTCTCATGGGAGGAGGATTCTTTCTGCTCTCATTGGTACGCTCCATCCTCATCCTCTCATTTGCTGCAGCAGCCTTGCTGTCAAGATTATCCTGCCTGATATCAGCATCCGCAAGTCCTTCAGCCTCGCTTCTTGACATTGTTCCGGGTTTACCGTCGATTCCGGTTCCGCCCTCCATGTAGGCGAGCGTCTTCTCCATTCTGTTCAGCTCACCCTTGCCGAGCTTGTCTCCGTTAAGATGCGTTCCATGCTGCTTTGCATAATTCAGATCATCCTTAAGACTCTTGGCCGCTCGCTGATTTTCCCTGTCGAAATTCTGTTTATCCACTGCAGCTCTGGCCTTTGACTTTTCGTTTGATCTATTGTCCATAGCTCCCTTTGCAGCACCGAGTGCAGCGCCGCCGGTATTTCTCCATAAGAAGCCGCCGACACCCTTTGAAAGTGACGATCCCGAAAGTGCATTAAGACCTTTTCCGAGAGCTGATTGATTAAATGTATCTCTCATGCTGCTGGCTGTAATTGCCTGCCATCCGGCATTATCGGCAAGTATACCGGTAAATACATTATTGATCCTGTTGATTGCTTCCATTCCGCCGTAGGTCAGTATTCCCTTCATAATGCAGTCAAGCAGAATGTTTTTCGAAAGTGTAAGCTGCGGACTCCATATGATGGGCAGGTACATCAGGAACAGCCTGAGTGAAACCACCATTCCTATCACGCTGAGCAGCTGTATTACAAATGCCGTTGACCATTGCTTGAATTTCGCGCCGTCATCAAGCGGCATCGAGGAAATAGCAAGAGGTGAAACAACATACAGCGATACAAGCTGGAAAAGCCTTGCGGCACAGGTAACGATAAGAAGTATCATTTCTCTCAGCATAAAGAGAGAAAGTATCCACACGAGGAAATAATTGGTATACGCCGGGCTCGGATTAAATGTCTCCCTGACCTGATCGTAATCATATATATCCTTATCTCCCTTATAGAAAGGAAGTCTCGCATTATCCGTAAAGCTCGGGTTAATATTATAAGCCTGGTTTCGTACTGCCGCATTTTTACCCACGGTTCCGACCGTTCCCACAAGGAAAAGGATTCTGTCCATGGGAATGTTGTCCAGCTCAACGGGCTCGATGTCATAGTAAGGAAGAGCCTTTATACCCGGGTTCTTTTTCAGCTTATCTATTGCATCCAGCATCGCATTTGTAAGACCGTCATCATAGGTATCGAGAGGCGTTTCTGTATTATAATCGTAAGCCATGGCAATCTTTTCGATAATGCTCTGCCAGGACGGTTTATCCTCGGGATAGATCACATCAAATACTCCCTGTCTTGCAAGGAACTGAATATCCGGCCGTATCTCATTGTAGCAGGCATTCAGGTTATATCTCGATCTGTGTGACGGATTCAGTGAATAATTACCGATGGTATTGATAATCCTTCCCATTGCGGCATACTGCTCATTGGTAAAGGTTTTCCTTCCGCCCTCATACGACAGCATATGTCCGTATTGGATCGCAATACTGATCTGCTTCGTCAATATATTCGTAGTGTAAAGCGCGGCCATAACAATGGCATTCATTGCAGCGATAAGAACTATACTCTTTAAAAGATTACCTATTATGGAGCCGAGTGTAACACCCTGCTGCTTGCCTCTTAGATCAAGTACCTTTCTTATCACGCTCCAAACGGCAAATGCAAATGCGAATGCGATGCCTATAAGACCTATCGCGGCATAAATATTCCTTATGGAAGTATTTTCGAAAAATATATTGATAAGATAATTGGATCTGCCGTTATAGACTATTGTCTTCTCGCCCGTAAATACCATCATGGTATCTTCCACAAGGGCAACAAATTTCAGGAGAAAAATCTCGATCCAGTAAAGAGCTCTGTAATATGTATTCTCTATAAATGACTGAAACCAGCTGGATATAGTTTCACCGATATCTGAAATACCAAACAGTATGATCATATATCACCTTTATCCGATTCATTTACCGAACGGACATTCTCCTTTCTCCCGTAATCGCGGGTATTTTTTACGGACTAAAGTCTTACCTTACGCGAAGTCTCTTTCTTGAAATATAAAGTGCAGCCGCAACACCTACGATGACTGCAAGAAGAATCGCAAAAAATATTATTGTTCTGTTATTAAGATACAGTAATATCGTAAAATCCCTTTCAAATGTGTTTCCTGCCGGATCGGCAACCACGATATGATAGTCTCCGCTTTCTGAAACCGTATCATCATATCCCAGCTTACTTGCATCCTCATTGTAGGTAAGTGTTACCGTATCCTCTTCCGTAATTCCCTGAACTGTGACGGGTCCTCGGGCTCTGCCATATTCATCGAGTCCCTCCAATGTGATCTCGGGAGGCGTATGGTCCACCGTGATACTGAGATTATATTCGAGAAGATTTTTCGTACAATAATATCTGATCTCGTAATAGCCTTCATCGGAAAGCTCAACTGAGCCCTTTTCGGTCTGCTTCAATGAACCCTCATAATAAACGGATCTTATATCAAAATCCTTTGGAAGAATGTAATTATAAAGGCTTCCCGTTACGCTGTTTACAATCTGAAAGCTCATTATCTGATTATCGTTCTGTTCCGTCTTTTCAACAAGCACGTAGGAACCTACGGCACTTACAGATGCCGGAAGCCCGTCTGCTTTTTCTCCGTTATAATAAAGTTCAACGGCGGCTTCTTCAGTCTCGTTAAAGCTTACGGGATCCGTAACCACCATCCCGTCGGCCACCGAGCAGCCTACATAGCCGTTTCCGGCGGTATATACATAGAGACCGCTTTTCGGATCGTAAAATGAACCGTCAGACATTGATACCGTGGCATAAGGATCTTCATCCGCATCATTATAGATCGGGTCTTCAGTTATTATGTCAACCTCACCCTGGTATCCCATATTATTGTCGGATCCGCTCTGCTCCGTGGTATCCCCGGTCCCTTCATCGACTTCATCAGCCCAAACCGTCATAACGGAAGCGGCTGACAGGAGCATGATCAGTATTAGTGCAGAAAGTTTTTTTCTCATCTGTTAAGCCCCTTCTTCCTCTTCCAGTTCCTCTTCACTGCCGAGT
The DNA here is from genome assembly GCA_902772925.1 of uncultured Lachnospiraceae bacterium. Classification (GTDB taxonomy): domain Bacteria; phylum Bacillota; class Clostridia; order Lachnospirales; family Lachnospiraceae; genus Eubacterium_Q. The sequence goes on along the minus strand of CACYCJ010000157.1, from coordinate 12,155 downwards.
ACGATATCATTTCTGATATCGAGATCGTAAAATACTTCATCGGCCCTGAACATATGGCTTCTGAGCTCAGTCATATCCATGCGTCCCATTTTATAGTAAGGACACTGATAGCTCGGTGTATATTTTGTCTTAAGCGGGAAGTTACCGAAGGTTACTATAATGGCATTTCCCGTGCTTTCCTTATTGTTAAGTATCTGCAGCTCGGAAGGATAAATGAGAGGTCTTACCTGTGTCTGTGAGGACAGGTTCATATCTCCCGCTCTTGCTCCTATATTGGAAGAAGTGGAGCTTGTACGGACGGTCATATTACCGCAAAGCTTTGAAAATTCCTCACAGGTTCCTATATCGTTTGAACCGATGAACATCTTCATACCGCAGTTCGATTTTACGATGTCGGCAACCTTTTCTCCATATACATTATTTAACTGCGAATATGACTGAACAACCATGTTGAACCATATCTTCCTGGATCTGCCGACGGTTATCATCTTGTCAAATTTTTCTATACGGGGCATATTTCCGAACTCATCGAGAATGAAATAAACATTTCTCGGAAGAGAAAGATCCTCTCTTGCGGATGCAACCTTGATAAGAGCCTTGTACATACAGAGAATGAAAACTGCCGCAAGGCCGTGTCTCGTATCCTTTTCATCAGGTATCTTCATGAAAAGGGCCGTGGGCTGATCGGCAAATTTCTCCGCCTGAACATCGGTTGCAGATGTAAGTCCGCAAAGACCTCTGTCGTTAAACATATTTAGCTTGTCAAAGGTTATGGACATATATGAGGACAGTGTCGTATCCGCTGCCGACATAACCTGTCTTGATAATGTATATGCCTGGGAAAGCTTGCTCCTTCCCTCAAAATATTTCTTGAGAGTGGCAAATTCATCCTCGGAATTGGTAAGAGCCTTGTTGATATTGAAGAAATTGAACTTATCCTTCGTCATACCGAGACGCTCGTCTTCCGAATCCTCCAGCATTGCGAGGCAGGTTGCCATGATGATGGAACGCGCACCCTTTTCCCAAACAGGGTCCTTCTCGTTTTCAATAGGACATATAACGGATATGAGATCATTTAAATCCTCATACATTTCATCATAATACTGCTGTCTTGTAACGGAAACATCATCCTGGCAGTGTGTAAGATCCGAATATGCGCGGCCTCTCCACTCAACCCAGGGTTTCCCGATCTCATTAAGACCGTCAACTACTTCAAGGTCGGGATAGTCATCCATGTCGTCCTTATGGAACAAAATACCCTTACCGGCATTTATATATTCCTGATACAGGTCCCAGATACCTTCCAAAGGATTCCATCGGGAGGATGAATATGTATCACGAAGATCCAGAAGCAGTACTTTATAGCCTCTGGACTCAAGATACTTGGAATGCAGATCGAAAAGCTCACCCTTGGGATCTGTCATGATCATCGAGCTTCCGGCCGAAGTGGCTGCAAGAAGCTGTATCATAGGATTGATAAACGTTGTGGTCTTACCTGAACCGGTAGCACCGATTATAAGTGAATGTGCCCCCGAAAGGAAATTGACCTGAAGATTGTTTTTATTATCGAGAACCGCCCTTACCGGGATTCCGTCCTTTGTAACGGTCTCTAATGCATTATATGAGTATTCCGGGAAATAATTATCTCTTTCCTTATCTGTAAGGAAACGGCTGTTTTCGAGTGAGCCCCTTACAACATCCGGCTTTTTTGACCCGAGCAGTCCCTTTCCGCCCATAAGAAGCACGGAATCAAGATTGCTTCCCGACAAAAGCCATATAAGAACTATGACAAGGCTGGCAAGCGCACCGAACAACCATGTTTTGGGGGAAAGCAGCATATAAAAATCAAGACGCATTCCCCTTCCGTCTATAATATCCGGAAGAGTTGCGACCAGCGTGCGAATAAAAAAGCCCACAAAGCCTGATATGAGTATAAATACCATTATGTAAAGCGCAACCCTATGCCATTTCTTCATTACTCACTCCAAATTTCCACTTTAATACTGAGGTTCTTTTATATCTACAATGTTCTTATCCACAAAGCCTTCCGGATAGCTTAAGGACGAACCGCTGTAAGCCGTAACAGAAGCCTTTGTATCGGAGCCGTCGGTACACGAGATACCTTCGGCATAGTTTTTCAGAAGCCCCGTGTCGGTCGCATCACCGATATCACCCGAAGCGATCCTTTGCTTCAGACGACCGAGCGTTTCAGCTGTCTGCAGCGTTTCAATATTGTTTTCTGCGCCGTTTGTAAACATCAGAACATATTTTTCCTTGCGGACAAGCCCGAGACGAAGCGAGCTGTCCTTTTTCATCTCAACCCCGGATGAGGAATCCATATCCATACGGGTAAGCAGCACTTCTCCGAAGCATGTAAGGCATGAGCCGTTTTTAAGCTCGAGAGAAGTAAGATTTGTCACATCCTTCTTCTGCCTGATCTGTGAAAGCACATCCTGCTTCAAAAGCTCATCCTTTACATAGAGTTCCTTTACATCCTGATCGGCAAGGCATTCGACCTTTCCGCCGGGCATCACTATGAACTGTCCGCTTTTTCCCGTCTCTCCCATGGTACATCTTATCGTTCCCTGAGAGGTCTCGCCGAACTGCGTTACGGTAGCACCGTTTTTCACAAGAATAGTGCCGCCCCTATTAATAATGGTTCCGTTGTTGATAAAATTACCGTCGATTGAAAGAACTCCGCCTTCTTCAATGATGATCCTTCCGTCCTCGGGAAGAATTATGCCCTCACTCTTTGCCGTATGTCCGGAAGCATCGGTATACTGCGTATTTCCGACGCTCATTACAGTTCCGCTTCTGACAGTGGTAACTCCGCCCTTACCGCTTGCATCCTTACTGTTTTCACCTTTTATAGTTGAAAAGAAATGCGGTGTTCCGACAATCCACTTAAAGCCCCTGACTGCACTGCTTCCGAAGGCATAACCGTTATTACAGCATATAATGTTATCCATCTGATCGTTAGTAAGATAAAAAATGTCCCGGCCGACCCCATTCACCTGAGAGGGCATCTTGTCATAATTCGACCACGCGATAATCACATCGCTATTCGTCATACGGTCTGCCCACTGGACATGACTGAGCGCAAGGAAAGGCTCTGAGCCCTCAGGATCCTGGGAATTCTCATTTGTTATCGGAAGCTTGATATAATTAAACGAACTGTCATTTTTAAGGTTGTATCCGTTGCCCGGCATACCGTCATAGCTTGTTTTGAATGAAGCCTTCGACAGTGCAATGCTTGTATAGCAATAAAAGGCATCCTTTTTTGAATAGGTTCCGTTATTGGGATCAAATGTGACCCAAAGGGCTCCCAGACAATTCCCGGTGGTGTAAAACTTTCCCTTCTGCAGTTCCTTAATAGTTACCTTCTGCAGTGCTTCGTTATCCATTTTCAGAAATGTACCTCTGTACTGATCCGACATAGATGCAAAACTCTTGCTGATGTTATTTTCAAGAACGGTATCCATAAAGGAGAAGAAATCAGGAACTACCGGGAACTCGGTCGTTGCGGTCCCGAAATGATATATATCATTGTCACGAACCTGATTCATTCTGCCGGGATCCTCATAGCCACCATGGAATACATGACTGTCATCCTCGTAAAATGACATGATTCCTTCGGTGAACATTCCTTTATCATTGACATTAGGCATCCCCTTCAACACATCCGAGGGAATAAAAAGCGACGCAACCGTCTCTCCTCTATGGGAATTTATAAATGACGACACATTATCGTATGTAATGACATCCCACTCCCAGATTGCAAGTGTTCCCGTATTGAACTCCGCAGCCTCACCGGTAACCGTCTTATCTGTTCCGGAAGCTTCACCGTCCGGATTCTCACCGCCGACAGCTTCACCGTTAGTCGGTTCACCATCCGCAGCAAGTCTCACTTTCGGTATCACGGCAGTCGTAAGGCAAACAGCAGCTGCAAGCACCGTGGCAATAACTTTTTTCAATTGTATCGATCCTGCTTTTTTCATGCAGCTGCAACCTCTCTTTACTGTGATGGATAACTAAATCCGCTTACGGTTGCGGATTAGTAACCTCTGTTGTTATCTGAATGTCTTCATTAACACCCTTTAAGTTATCATTCATCCACTTTGTAAGCGGCTTGATGGAAAGCTTAAGTGCTACGAAAAGAACAAATATAAGGACAAAACCTATAATGGCTGTCTTAAGCGCCTGCTTACGCTTTTCTCTTTCCTGAGGCTCCTCGGCTGTAGCATACTTAACACCGAGAATAATGCAGAAGATTGCTCCGCCCGCACCAACGAGAAGCAGTAAAGGATTTACAAATGAGTTGAGAAGGTCAACTATGGGCTTTACAACTCCGGAAAAATCCGCACCTGCGGCAAATACTCCCGTGCCATAGGACAAAACTACAGCAACGACTCCCAGAAGCACAGCGGCTGCCGAAAGCGCTACCTTTGCACGACGGTTCTTTGAAACGTACTCAACCATACTCTTTAACTTGTTTTTCATGTCTTTTCCTCCCTGAAATCTTTGATTTTTTATATATGGTTTCAATTGATGAACTGATTATAGCAACACTAATATAACAAAAGTGCAACAAAAAAATTATTTTCTTACATTCATTTCCGGTATTTTTATTACGGCCTCCGTACCCTTGTCTGTTTTATTGATACTCAGCTCGCCGTCGCATAAAATACTGAGCCTTGTTCTGACATTTTTAGTCCCTACGCTCTGACGTTTTTTCTGGGTAGGAAGCTCAGTTCTTTCGCCGTGGCCGTTATCCTTTACCTTTATCAGAACATAGCCCTTTTCGACCATAGTCTGTATTACGACCTTATCACCCTCAGAGCTCATACCGATGCCGTATTTTATTGCATTTTCAACAAGCGGCTGTACCACCAGCGCAGGCACATTAAAGTCAGTTATCTGAAAATCCTTTTCCACCTCGAATTTTTTCGAGGGAAGCACCTTCGCAAGCTCGATAAATGTGTCTGTATGCTCCATTTCCTCCGAAAAAGGAATCATCTTTTCATTTGTAAGCGATTCAAGATTATTTCTGAGATATCCCGAAAAGCTGTAGATTGCGCCCTTTACGCTTCCCGGCTCCTCATCACAAAGAAGCGCTATCTGCTGTAATGCATTATATATAAAATGCGGATGCATCTGTTCCGTAAGAAGCGCCACCTTCTGTTCCGAAAGCTCCATCTGGTTCTTCATCAGCTCTCTTTCCGTATCTATCTGATAAAGGAAAAATACCATCATGAGCATCATGACCGTCGCGAAGCCCAGAAAGTCTACCTGTATTTCGGCCATTCCGGCAAGCGCAGCTGCGATCACGAAGCAGGAGCCTATGATAAATCCGATACTCTTTCTTATGTCCTTCGATGAGAAAAGCAGCATTATCAGAATGATCACATACTGTATCATAAAAGGAAGATACAGCTGAAATCCCGTTTCCATCGACATACTGAGAATGATCGTACAAAATGAGATAAGTCCGTGAATGGTTATCCAGAACTTTGCATCCCATTTCTTATCCTCTTCCTCCTCGGTCTCGATAAAGTACATGCAGAAAAACGGCGCCACCAGCGCATACATAATATGCGACACGGCGAAATATACATCCTCGAGCCTTTCCGTAAAGCCGCATTCGGCCAGATGATAGGAAAGACCTATCACGACAGAGCATACCGAAATAAGGAACCAGGTCATACGCTTGTTGTGCTTTTTCATCTGCAGTGCAACGGAAAATACGACCATTGCTATAAAAATGGAGACTATGGTAAGTGTGATGCTTATCACATCTTCCGTGTTAAGTTGCTTCATATTGCTTCCTCCCCGACCTTAACTGCGAAGAGTTGTTATATAAATAAATATAATAACTGAAGCAGAATTTCATTACATGTATCGCGATAAGCACCGATAATACCGCAATAGCTGCAAGTAAAGCAATAAATACCGCAAGGCTTATATAAAACAATGAATATACCAGTATTATTTTAGCTGCCACAATATATACCATGTACAAAGATGTCCATATAATGATCAGTCTTCTCAGCACTGAAGCCTTTTCGGTTTTCCCGAGCGATATAATCTTATGGCAGATTCCTTTCAAGAGAAAAACAATATCGAGCATTATCACTATCTCAAAAAGTACATCGAAGGCCGTACTGAGATACGAAGAAATCCCGTCCATCTCGAAAATATTTACTGCCAGCAATAGCCCGTTGACCAAAATAGCCATGATTGCATAACAGATAAACATAAAATTGCAAACATCGAAATACTTAAATTCATCCGTAAGTCTGTACGTACAAAGAAACAGAGCGAGAATGAACAAATGCCTGAACATATCGGCAGCAAGAACTATCTCGCCGAAAAAACCGAAAACGCTTACCAGCAGCATTTCTATTATGCAAAACAAAAAAAGTCCCGAAAGTGCATAGGGTAAAAGCTTTATGGAATTGTAATCCTTATTATTGTCCATTATGCCTTAAGCCTCGACTAGTAATCAAAGGAATCCGGCTTCATGATAAGCTCGCCGAGAGTCATTTCCGCCCATGAATACTGATACATATATTCACCCATAAACGAATTGACTGCATGGCTGTTACCATCCAGGAAATCCAGATAATCGCAATCTATAAGTGAACAGTCTACCCCGTAAGCATTCCAGCCCTTGACAAGCACATCGCCTGCTCCGACCGCTTCAAGGTCGGACTTAAGACTGCTCAGGAATACCCTGATCTGTTTTTTAAGAGCCTTTTCTCCCTCTCTGTCTTCAAAGATTATCCCGCAAAGCTCTCCCAGGGTACATAGTGCTCCCCTGCGGTCAACCATATATGCAAGTATTTCCTTACTTCTTGCTCTTTTGAATTTGACGGGATGATCGTCCTTGTCAAAGACCTCGAAATTTCCGAAGCACTGTACACGAAGTATCCCCGTCTTCTGTATCTCAACGGGATTTCTGAGGTTTTCAAGCTCCTTCCTCAGAGCATCGGCAGTCACGGGCTTGAGTATGAACCCGCTGGGGTGAAGCTGAAACGATTGATATGCAAACCGTTCATGTCCCGTAACAAAAACGATATTCGTGGCAGGAGAAAGCTTTTTTATCTTCATGGAAAGCTCAAGTCCCGAGATAGCGGGCATCTCTATATCCAGCCATGCAACATCGGGATGATTATCCTCCACATAAGAAAGAGCCTCCTGCGGATCCGAAAATGCCTTATGATTTCCGGCGGGATCTATCTCCTTCATCATTTTTACTATTTCCTGCGCAACCTGCACCTGATCATCTACCGAGATAGTATTCATTGTATTTTTACCTCAATACATTTTCTTATTTATGGAATACATTTCCTCCGATATTAATTCCGTTTACACCATGCTGTTCAGCCCACCATGCTGCCTTAAAATAGTAATAGGGAATATTTCTTTTTCCTTCCAGAACATCCTTTGCGGCAGCCATACAGGATTCAACCGGACCGTTGGCAATGATAGTCGCCACTCTTCCGTTTCCGACCGGCTCGAATTGTCCCGGTGCATAAATTACTCCCGTAAGTGTATTTGCGAAATTCGGGCTGCTGAGTCTGTTCATTATGACGCTTCCGACCGCTATCATTCCGGGATAGCTGTAACCGCCTGCTTCGGCCTGGATCACAGCCGCCATAAGCACAAGCTCTTCCTGCGTATAGGGGTATGAGGACGCATAGTAATAATCAGTCCCGTTACCGCTGTAATCAACATTATCCAGAGAGCCGTCATAGTCACGATTATAAAGAGCCGCCTGCTCCTTCGCCTCAAGAGCGACCATCTGCTGTCTCAGCTCTTCCGCTATAGCTCCTGCGTCTTCAGCCTTTTTATCCGCTTCCTTTTTCAGTGCAGCAAGTTGACTTATACTTTCCTGAAGCTGAGCCTGTTTTTCCTCAAGCTCCCGGATATCCGATTCCTTTTCGGATTTTTTCTCAAGAAGAATTTCCTTTTCCTCTCTTACCATTTCAGATACATCAGTCAGATCACTCAGCTTCCCTTCCACATATTTGCTGAAGGAATTTACATATTCACCGCGATTGATGACATCATACATATCTCCGGTTTTAAGTATCTGCGCCCAATGCTCCTCACCGGAGGAGGTTTCGTACACCAGACTGAGAACCGAGCAAAGCTCCTCTCTCCTGGCGATCATTTCATCCTCTGCAAGCTGTATCTTTTTTTCCGACAGCTCGATATCCGCGTCCAGACCGGCAAGTGCTTCCCCTGTTTGTTCTATAAAAACAGCATTTAAGGCAATCTGATTATTGATATCCTGTATTTCCTCAAGCAGTCGTTTCGCCGTATTTCTGTCAGCCTCCGAGATGGTCTTTGCCTCTTCGTACTTTTTTCTTATCTCATCCGAAGTAGCATCCGTACTGCTGGCTTCCTTATAGGTATGATCGATTATTTCAGTGTATTCGTTTATAATAACCGTATCCGAAAAATCATTTTTATGAGCATATTCCGGGTGCAAAAAGGATACCGTCAGAAAAATACAAAGCAACATAAGACACGCTGTATATTTTTTCAATTTCATGGCAGACTTCTCCTTATAAGCATTCCTCTCTATATTCTACTAAAATCATGCAAAAATGTCCATGAAAAAAGCAAAAATCATTCCCGATACCACAAAAAGAGGTAATCGGGAATGACCACGCTTCAATATGTAGTTACTTGGCCGGCTTTTTCGGTACAACATTTTTCGGTGCTGCTTTTTTTGATGCCGTACTCTTCTTATCGGCCGATTTCTTTGCCGTAGCTTCAGCCTTTCTTTCGACAAAGCTTTTCGCTTCATTTTTCGCCGTGTCTGCTATCGATGAAACCACGCTCTTCTTAATGCTTCCGTTCATGATATTGGTACAAAGCTGTATCATACCATCTACCGAATTCTCGCTTCTTTCAACCACACGGTCCTGTCTCAGCTTTGCGCCTACCGCCTTCATTATCTTACCCATACTAAGATATCCGGCTTCCGTTGCCTGTATAATGTACCTGTAGGCAGGATCGACAAGTATCTGCTTTGATACATACTCGGAAATCCTGTTATATTTTTCATCCACGGTAGTTGAAACAATGATCTTTCCGTCCTTACCTGCTTCGGATTCCCTGCCTTTAGGCGCATTTTCCCTCTTTCGGGCAATGTAACCGTATAGCTTATTTAAACCGGTCGTATCCATGCTTCTTTTGATGAAATTCAGATGCTTTTCAACGCCCTCTTCTATCTTTCGCCAGCCGGAATAATAGTTTTTCGGGTTCTGCTTCACGAATTCCTTGAATATCGGATTTTTGGAAAGCGAAGCCACTTCCTTATCAAATTCTTTAAATCGAATGTTATTTTCAAGGATATCAATATAGTTGAACCCGCCGCGTTTAATGGCAGCACGGATTTCGGGTTCGGCATGTCTGTAGCTTGCCTCCGGAGTGTTAAGCTTCATCATTTCGGCGAGATAATCCTTTGTGACGAAGTTAAGTGCGGCATCGGCCACCTTAAGATTTTCCGCATTCTCTTCGATAAAGTTGTCCGGTGACTGAGTAAAGTCATCAGTCTTAAGATTTTTATTCTTTGCCTTCAGGGATTTAATGAGTCCGACCTGCTCACACGCCCTGATGCGAAGCTTTTCCGATTCAAGGCTGATCTCCTGCTCATCTATATCATCGTTGTAATCATAAGCATCCTTTACTCCGTCTTTTTCAAATATCTTAAAATAGTCCTCTATCTGCTTGTTTGTAGCGTCCTTATACCTGGTCCTGCCGTCAACATATATATCTCCGGTATGGATCCTGCTCAGTTCCTCGCCGGAATTTTTCTCTTTTTTTATAACGGTACAATTTGTCGCAAGAGTCCTCATATAGTCATAGGTCTGAATATGTTCGGGAAGGATCTCACACAGCTTCGACGCTACCTTGTGAAGCTTTTCTTCATTTGCTGTTCTGTTCTTTTTCTTTTCATGCTTAAGATACTTACCGGCAGAATCCAGTATTTCTCTAAGCTGATGCCTTATCTCCTCGGGCTTACCGTCCCTGTAGATTATCATAAAATTATGCAGATCCGCGTCCAGATTTTTCAGCTGATCCGAGTCGCCCCAATCTCCGGCGTTCTTCTTAGCCGTCTTCAGATCACATTTCATAACATCCATCTGAATGCCAAGCATCACATTATGAAATTTACTGATATCGGCGTGTATCTTTTCAGGCACATTTTTATAAACAAGATATTTTTTGTACATTTCCTTAGCGATATCGGACGACGGCATTATTACCGTACCCTTTGCCGAAACCTTAAGACTGTCATTCTTATCCAGGTAAATGCGGCTCACACTGATATCACTGTTTCCTCCTGCAAAGCATTTCAGTATCTCTCCCTGAATGCAAAGCTCCTTAAGAGGTTCCTTTACCGAGGCGTATTTATCGGCCCAGAGCTGCTTCGATGTCCTTCCGGAAATAACAAACATATCACTCGGCTGTTTTTTCTTTGCACGGAGCATTTCTTTCATATCCGCAGGGAAAATAATACCGATATTCGCATTTATCCATTTCCATGCAGGCTGATCTCCTACCTTTCCGTTTTTGACAAATTCCACCATATTGTCGGCATTTTCGGGAACGTCTGACATTTCGGCAAGCTTCGGATCCGCAGTAATGCGTTTTCTGAAGGTATCCTGATTTATGATAATATTTTCCGGCATGGAATGATCTCTGTATTCGTTCATGTCCTCCCGATATGCCTTACGAACCGCTTTTTCGAAAGGAGCCTTATTGATTCCCGTCAGGTATTCAAAAAGCATTTTTCTGTTGATCTCAGGGTGATTTACGGGTTGCCCTTCCATCGAAAATGTCACCGGATACATTCTCGAAAAGTTGACCATATAAAATCTTTTATCACCGAGACCTTCTATCATCTCGGTGGTCTTCTTTCCTGAGGCCCCCTTAAAGTCATCCATTCCGATAACTCTTGAAATCGCAATGGTGTATAGCTTGTCAACAGTCTGTGAAGTATTTTTCGAAATACCGGGTGTAACTCCTGTCGTAAAGCCCTCGTCAAATAATGTATATACATCCTGAAGCCCGCGCCAGAAATCATTGATGTCATCAAATTCCTTTACTCCGATTTCCTCCCTTGCCACATCTTTTCCGTCCAGGCCGAGGGCGTTCGTCGTGAACATATGGCCCATTATTTCCTGAGAAAAATCAACGCAAAGATTCTTTATTATACAATGAGGCATAGCATTTCTGCAGATTGAATTTTCATCCTTGTAATCTGCTTTCGGGAGGGTATAATTTTTCATCTTTTCAGTGGCCTTTTTCATAATGCCGGCCCACTTTCTTGACGACTCCCTGTATTTTTGCCCGGCGCTAAGTGTAATTTTATTGCCGCTTTCATCAAGTCCGTCCCATGTGCTGTCTTTTTCCACTCCGGCCATAGGGTTATCTTTGCAGAACTTTATGTATTCTTCAACAAGCTCCCTTCTGTCCGAAAGCTTGTCAAGGTTATAGGGAGTTACATCATCCCTTGCTCCGAGAGCCCAGATCAGAAATACGCTGTTCATACTGGATTCCCTCGTAAGCCTTCCGCCTCCGAGCACTCCGTTTACGGCTTTCCCCGGATCAAGTTCAAATCCCCTTTCATCAACAAGTCCGAGTTTGGTCCCCTGCTTTGAATAATCAAGCATCTGGGCATTTCCGGATTTGAGAAGGAAATCCTCCTCAATTTCCCTAGCTCTTTCTGCAGACATCATTACCGACTTATATCCCGGACTCCTGCCGTTAAAAAATTCGGGATAAGCTTCTTCGACCGGTCTTGCAGTAAGTCTGTTTCTTCTTTCGGCATCCTGCTGTTTAAGCTTTTTTCTTGCTTCTAAAATAGCCCTGCTTCCGATATTTCTGACGGCTGTCTTTTCGTCCTTATCATTTGCCTTGAATCTGTTAAGAAGAACATCGTCATCGTAAGCGGAAACTTTTTTATCCGCTGACCTTCCGGCGGCCTTAGCACTTTCCGCCATCTCAAGGCGAAATTCATCCATGTCGTTTTTCTTTTTCTTTTCGTTACTCTTTACATTTAAAGAGAACGCCTGAAAGTCCGATATGCTGTAGCCGTCTTTATTCTTACCGCTGCTTGTATTTATCTCTTCTTT
>CACYCJ010000156.1 GCA_902772925.1 uncultured Lachnospiraceae bacterium | reverse complement strand
TGGGAGTAGGTTTAATACCAAGAATTCCTTTGCCCCTGGGGTCAACCTTTAATAATTCGCTTATTTATATCACAAAAATCATCTATCCATTTCATCAAATGTAAGTAACTTATCTCTGTAGTATTCATATTGTTTTTGCCGTGCTTCAATTTCGGCAGGGAGACCTTCGGAAATGTCGTTACACAGCCTAGAAAACTCATCAAGCTTCTCTATAATTTCATTTTGCCTTTCTATCGTAGGAAGATAAATATTTATCCTATCTATAACGTCCCTTGATAATCTTGGTATACTTGCCTTACGAACATTTCTATGTAAGAATTCTGACTGATTGATCAAATAATAATATAAGTACTTATTATCTACCAAATTAAGATTTTCAAATACCAAGCAATCATCTGCCGCCCAGAATTTCCCTTTACAATATCCTACCTCTCCGGCTGCACCGGCACTTATAATATAAGTTTCTTCACCCTCACGATTGTATTCATCATAATAGCCCATAGGTGCTAAAGCATTTTGAAATACCGGATACTTTCCATCCTGTGATAATTGATTTTTTACAACCCTAACACCTCTTTTAACAGTAGCTACATCAGACAACTTCACAACAACATAACCAAACACATACTGCAAAAGCCTAATTAGGCTTCTGTCTGTCTGTCTGTCTTGAAGATTGTCTCGCCCTTTTCTGCGAATGTCAACAGTGCATCGCGATAAAATTCATATTGTTTTTGCCGTGCTTCTATTTCCGCAGGAAGACCGATATTCAAGTCGGAACAAATCGACTCAAAGTTATCTAATACATCAACTATTTTTTTCTGTACCATAATAGACGGAACAGACAGTTTATACTCTGATAATGAGTTTCCTGTAAGTGAAGCTCTTGTTGTAAAAGCACAGTGAGAAGTTACATATTTTCTAAAATCATTTGTAGTAAAACAATACGCACAGTACTCCGGTAGGAGTTTATTTGTTTTGGGTGTTGCCTTAATAGTAAAACCATTAAAAACACACTCTCCTATTTCATCGAGCATTACAGAAGACCAACCAACATCTTCTGCAGTTTCAGAGGTTCTCGTAAACAATACATCTCCACGAGAAACTTTAAGGTTCTCTTTTTCTTTATCTGTACATTCTACAAGTGCCGTTATATCTTTTTTTCTTAATGCTCTATGATTATAAACATCTGTATATCTAATAAATGGAATTCCTTTTCCAAAATATTCCTTACCTTTACTCAAACCATTTCTGAAATCAAATAGTTCCCCCATAGGTATTTTCTCAATTTGATCATCATAAGACAATAATTGATTTCTATAATACTCATACTGTTTCTTACGAGCTGTAAGCTCTTTTGCAAGCTCCTTTGTAAGCTCTGCTGTAAGCGATGTGAAACTGTCCAGCACGCGGACTATTTCACATTGCACCTCCAGAGGAGGTACAGGAACTTTAAACTCTTCTGTAATAGGAAGAGAAATCTGTGGCAGCGATCCCGTTCTTGATGCGGCATCTTGAAAATAACTAATATTATTCTTCAACACATAATACAAAAATTTTACCGAAACATTTTCTTTGCATGTATATGCCCACATTTCATTTTTGAATGTAAAAGGTTCATCATAGTAAATAAAATCAATTATTCCTCTTGATTGAACTAACACAGCCGGAACCCTTGTAATATTTGCGTTAGGAATATCGCTTTCATTTGCCATAACTACAGTCTTCCCGCCAGCAATTATCTTTATTTCACCACGAGGATTTTCTATTTCTTTCATTTTTCCTGCAGTAATTGTAGTTCCTTTTAAACGTTGGTATTCATCTTTTATTCTTTTATACTCCACCCCATCCGGACAGTATTCTTTTATCAACTCATCAAGTTTACTCATTTATTTTTCTCCGATACGCGCCCATCTTTTAACAGTTTCTACCGTTTCCTCACTGAAGCCATCAAGGTCTTCTATCGTAATCGCACCCTCCAAAAGAAGTGCCGTTATATTTTCAAGCATCATTGAACGGCTCATTTGAGCCGACACTCCAACATCTTTTTTATCTTCTTTAATTCTTTTCTCCAGCTCCCAGAATTTTTCAGATGCATTTTTACTTGAAGAAAGTATTCCCGCATATTCTTTGCACAAATTTTCCATGTAATCTTCCTGCCATCCCGGAAGCTTCTTGCGAAATAGTTTCCAGTCTTTTTCATTTACGCTCTGTATAGCCATTTATTTCTCCTATCCGAAACAGATAACTAATTCAATATTCTTTACCACTCCGACTGTTCTTTTAGAAACATATAACATCTCGGATATTGTTCTTCTAAATCTTTGGTCACATCTAATTTTTCAAGTTCATTTATATTGTGAACATCAAAGATTGAAAGCAAATCCAAAAGATCCAGCTTGTCTGTTATTCTTGGAACTAACCCTCCATAATGAACGGCCCTAATTTTTAATTTTAGCAGTGTCAACCGAGTTGCAACAAACAGCTTTATATTTGAATAACTCTCATCTTCAGTCCATTCTAATTCATCAATTATTTCCATAACCTCAACAAGACTGCATACATCGTTATTTATCCAGTCTTCTTCCAGTCCTTTTTCTTTTGAAACTTCAACTATCATATCCTTAACTGTTTGGGGATACTCTTCCGTAGCCGTATCAACATCAACTGTATAGCCTCCCGAACGAAGATTATTATATAGCATTGCATAGCCACCAACGGCTCTTATTTCAATATATTCTCCTTGAGCTTTTAGTTTTTCATTAAGTAACTCAAGGGCTTCATTATATTCATTCAATCCGGCATTTATTTCACTCATAGAAAGCTCTCCTTATAAAATCACATTCATATGGTTATAAATATTATCTCCCTTTATCTTATGATTACCCAGCACCAGCGGTTTTTTCAACGGGGTACATTTCTTAAGCATATTCAGGTTTTCCATCTGAAAGAGATCATTCAAATGATAGTATTCTAAAATGCAATAGATCAACACCTTTGTTTCCTCAGACATCTTGCTTATATCCATGCTTTCTATTTCTTCCTTTTTCCTATCGTAATGAAGAAACACTCTGTGAAGATATCTGTGAAGACCATAATACTCATCAGCTCCCCATCCTTTTTGATCCATATAGTAAGGTTTTACATTATTCATCAGTTTCATCTCCCTCAATATCGGCGATTATCTTATCAATTTCTTCTCTAAGGACCTGTTCTCTTGCTACGATTTCCTTTATTTCCGCGTTCAGCTTGACGATATCGACTTTCTCTCTTGTATCTTTCTGCTCCACATAGGTGCTTACGGATAGATTATAATTCTCTTCCTTCACCTCATCATAAGGAACGAGGCGACACATGTATTCGATATCTTCTCTTTTTGTAAATGCATTGACGATATTCTCTATATTCTCAGGCGTGAGTTTATTGTTGTTTGTCACCTTAATGCATTCATTTGTTGCATCAATAAAGAGTATTTTATTATCGCTCTTGCCTTTCTTCATAACCATGATACAGGTAGCTATGGAAGTTCCAAAAAAGAGATTGCTCGGAAGCTGAATTATACAATCGATATAGTTATTGTCTATCAGATACTTTCTGATTTTCTGCTCTGCGCCTCCGCGGTACATTATTCCGGGAAAACATACTATTGCAGCTGTTCCGTTCGGTGCAAGCCACGAAAGAGAATGCATTATAAATGCAAGATCCGCCTTTGACTTGGGTGCGAGTACACCTGCGGGAGCAAAACGAGGATCATTTATCAGAAGCGGATTTTCGTCACCTGCCCATTTTATCGAGTACGGGGGATTTGACACAATCAGCTCAAAGGGTTCATCATCCCAATGCTGAGGATTTGTAAGCGTATCCTCACAGGCAATGTCAAACTTGTCATAACCGATATCATGCAAATGCATATTTATACGGCAGAGATTATATGTAGTAATATTTATCTCCTGTCCGAAGAAGCCGGAAATAATGGCATCCTTACCAAGAACTTTCTCTGCTTTAAGCAAAAGAGATCCGGATCCGCATGCCGGATCATATACCTTATTTATAGTCGTTTTTCCAACAGTTCCGAGTCTTGTGAGAAGCTCGGATACATCTGCGGGAGTAAAGAATTCACCACCGGATTTTCCCGCATTTGAAGCATACATTGTCATAAGATATTCATACGCATCCCCAAATGCATCAATGTCGTGATCCATTACCGAACCGAGGTTCATATTTGCAATACCGTCAAGAAGCTTCACAAGGCGCTCATTTCTCTTTGCAACCGTTCCGCCCAGCTTATTACTGTTAACATCAAAATCATCAAAGAGCCCCGCAAAATCATCCTCTGCTTCACTTCCCTTTGAAGACTCTTCAATATTCCTGAATACTCTTTCCAGAGTCTCATTCAGATTTTCATCATTCGCTGCTCTTTTATGCACATTACAGAAAAGCTCACTCGGAAGAATGTAAAAGCCCTTTGATGGAACAATGTCCGCCCTCGCCTGCTCCGCCTCCTCATCCGAAAGCTCTGCATAGTCAAAATCCGTATTACCGGAAGCCCACTCATCCTTATTTATCCATGCAGTAAGATTTTCGGAAATGTACCTGTAAAACATTGTAACAAGAACATAGTTCTTGAAATCCCAGCCATCCACAGCACCTCTAAGCTCATCGGCAATCGCCCAAATGGCGCGGTGCACTTCCTCACGCTCTTTTTCCTTTTTAGTATCTATAGCCATTTTCAAATACCTTTCGTTATTTCACACACTCATCGCCACATCTATTGCAATTTTGAATGTCTCCCTCTGTATATCAAATTCCTTTTCGTTTCCGAGATCTCCCTTGTCCCATGAATCATCTGTTAAAAGATCAGCCCCAAAGAAAAATGTGTAGAGTTCATATCCGTAGAAATTGCAGACAGCCTGAAGTCCGGAAGACTCCATCTCCACCGTAAGGCAACCATCATCTCTTCTTGCCTTTGCCTTATCTGCCGTCTCCATATAAATTGCGTCGGTCGTCCATGTTTTCCCGAGAACATAAGGATATCCGTTCTTCTCAAAAGCCTCGGCAACCTTATTTGCATTTTTGATTTCAACATAATCTGAGGGTTCCATATAGTGATATGACAGCCCCTCATCACGATAAGCCTCTGTCGGTACGATCAGCTTACCGGAGCATTTTTCATTGTCGAGAATTCCGCAGGAACCATATACAATAAACTTGCTCGCCCCGGTAAAATAATGCACCTCATGCATTGTACAACCGGCTGCAGCCGCGCAGATCGGGCTCATATAAAACAGTATCTTCTTACCGTCAACCTCAAAGCGGTAAATGTCAATATTTCCGTTTGCAGTTTTCGTGGTTCCGACGATCTCATATTGATACTTTTCGAGGAACATTTCTTTAACATGAATCGAAAATGTAACTATACATGTATCACCAAAATTCTTCGGTTCAAAAAATGCACCAAGATCAATAAGTGGTTTTGATTTGTTATCAAATGAATTTATTATGCTCATTTTATTCCCACCCTTCTGAACACATCCATTGAGAGTATTCATACATGTGTTATAACTAAAAATGCCATAATTGTTATAACTACTCATCAAGCATTATTTTTCCTTTTTTAGCTTTTGCTTTCAGTCGAGCCATCTGTTCTTTTTCAATTTGCTGAATGCTTTTTTCAGGTGTTGATGCTTCCACGATTTTCCTGACCTCAGGAAAATCGTCAGAAACACTATGCCCACTGTTTTCACAAGCAATCATTGCCCTCCCGATTACTTTGGAAAAATTCTCCCATTTTGTATAATCAAGAACAACAGCAAGTTCCCTCGCACTCCAAAACTCAGTGCCATCCTCACGAACTTGCTTTATGTCCTCAAATCTTTTATATTCTTTTGCTTTAATTTCCATCATGATTTCCCCTTTAATAATCATCCAAAAAATTCGTCCTCATCGTGTGTTGCGCAGGCTTCGGTAAAACGGCAGGCGCATTGCTTTCGATAAGCTCTCTGTTTTCCTTTTTATATCCCGGATCCATCACGAGAAAAGTCAGATCAAACTCCATCTG
>CACYCJ010000155.1 GCA_902772925.1 uncultured Lachnospiraceae bacterium | reverse complement strand
TTGAAGGACGTGTATCTAAGCACCTTAAAGAGATCAGCCTTCTTGATCAGCCTTATGTAAAGGCTGCTGACGGAAAGCAGACAGTAGCTGCTTATCTTAAGACAGTAGCTCCCGATCTTAAGATTGCTAAATTCGTTCGTTTTGAAACAGGCGAAGGAATCGAAAAGAAAAATGAAGATTTTGCGGCAGAAGTTGCAAAGCAGATGGGACAGTAATAAATCAATTAAGCCCCGCCTTAGGGCGGGGCTGTTTTTATAGGCTGATTGTTTATAAGATGATACTTTAACAGGCGGATTTTTATATGATAAATGCTAAAAGGATGAATTATAATTCTATTTTTAAACCGGGTCACCGCAGGACTGTGCTTTTTTTAATGGCGATAATTGCTCTCTGCGGCGCACTGGCTTTCCCGGGCGGCTCTTTCTTATGTGCGAAAGAAGCGGTAGTTTACGGGATTGAGGATCATGAATCTGATTATGAGTTTTACTCGGCGGATGCCGGAATGGTCTCCATGTTCAGGATGTACAACAAAAACTCCGGTGAACATTTTTATACCGGAAACAGTTCCGAAAAGGATAACCTTGTCGAGGCAGGCTGGCAGTACGAGGGAATAGCCTGGTACGCTCCGGTGAGTTCTGCGATACCTGTTTACAGGCTGTACAATAAAAACAGCGGTGACCATCATTATACGATGAGCATTGCCGAAAAGGATAATCTCGTCAAGGCCGGTTGGAAGTATGAGGGTATAGGCTGGTATTCCGATCCCCTGGAGGGTGTGGTCTTATACAGACTGTATAATAAGAATGCGACTGCAGGCTCACATCATTATACGACAAGTGCTGCTGAAAAGGATGATCTTATAAAAGCCGGCTGGACCTATGAGGGTACGGCATGGTACGGCTGCATACCCGAGATCGAGATAAATGAAAAAACATTTCCTGATGAGGTGTTCAGGACATTTATAGAGGAAAGAATTGATTCGGACAAAAACAAAAAGCTGTCACATCAGGAAAGAGTAAAGGTTGACAGATTTGAGCTTGATTATTACGGGGTGAGTGATCTTACCGGTATAGAATATTTTTCGGAGCTTGAGTACCTCTACGCTTCCGGAAACAATCTGAAAAAGCTTGATGTAAGTAAAAATAAAAAGCTGCTTGAGCTTTCCTGCATCAGTAACAATCTGAAAACTCTTGATCTTTCAAATAATATTGCTTTGCTTAAGCTGTGGTGCTCGGATAATGATCTCGAAGGACTGGATCTTTCAAATCAGAAGAGCCTTGAGTCCTTATCATGTTACTTTAATGATATTTACGAGCTGAATATTTCAAGCTGTACAAAGCTTACTACCGTCTACGCACAGGATAATTATATTTCCGAAATAGATGTCTCAAAAGCCAAGGATCTGAAGCTGATGGATATAAGCGGAAACCTTGTGAGTGAACTTGATCTTTCGAAAAATTCAAAGCTTGAAGAGCTTTTCATCGGCGACAATATAATCGAAGAAATAGATCTTAAAAATAATGTGTCACTTAAGTATCTTCAATGTGAAAGAAACATTAAGATAACTAATAAGCCCAAAGGTCTTGTCATAGAGTATGTGTAGGACTGATAATTAAGCTGATAGGAGCTATTAATGGAAAGTATAAATACAGATGCAATTCTCATCACAGATCCTTATAATCTGAGGTATTTTACCGGCTTCAGAGGAGGAGAGGGCTACGGCATTATAGCAGGAAAAAACAGCTATCTTATCGTTGATTCCAGGTATACGGAAGAAGCCGGACTTGAAAGTGAATTTGAAGTTATCGAATACAGTAACAGTAAGCCTCTTTCTCAGGTTTTAAGGCAGATCGTTCGTGAAAATAATATTAAAAGGGTAGGCTTTGAGGACAGGTATCTGACCGTTGCCGCATTTGCCGAGATAAAGGCTTCTGTCGGTGAGGAATTGGAGTACATTCCCCTCGGAGAGAATCTGGAAGCAAAAAGAAGGATAAAGAATCCGTATGAGCTTGAAATGCTAAGACAGGCCGAGCGAATCGGCGATATGGCCTTTGATGCGGTTTTATCCTTTATAAAGCCGGGATTTACCGAACTGGAGGTTGCTGCCTTTCTTGAGTATAAAATGAAAAAGTTCGGAGCGAACGGTCTTTCCTTTGATACAATCTGTGCGTCCGGGATACATTCATCCATGCCTCATGCAATCCCCGATGAGAAAAAGCTTGAAGCAGGAGATCTTGTCACGATGGATTTCGGATGTGTCTACAAGGGTTATTGCTCCGATATGACAAGAACGGTGGTTCTCGGTAAGGCTGACGAAAAACAAAGGGAAATCTATAATGTGGTTCTCGAAGCTCAGCTCAAAGGACTGGATACCATAAAGGCGGGAATGAGATGCTGCGATGTGGACAGGGCGGCAAGGGATGTTATCGAGAAAGCAGGCTACGGAGAGTATTTCGGGCACGGCCTCGGTCACAGTGTCGGGCTTTATATTCATGAAAAGCCTGCGCTTAATAAAAGAGACGAGACTGTCCTTCTTCCTGATATGATCGAAACCATAGAACCCGGGATATATATACCGGGCTTCGGCGGAGTCAGGATAGAGGATATGGTCGTGGTAAGGGAAGAG
>CACYCJ010000154.1 GCA_902772925.1 uncultured Lachnospiraceae bacterium | reverse complement strand
TGGATAATCTCGCGAGTTAAATCATCAAAGGACTTAAATATTTTTATTTTCTCAGCTGAATCCATAACCATATATTTTTAACTTCCCAAATACGATATGAGGAATTGAGATACTTCCGGATGCTCCTCTATCAAATCCAGAATAACCTTCTGCCACATCATGCTTGGCATCGTTTGTTCACGAACAAGCGATTTAGCCATCTTGATATCATCAGGTTTTGCCTGTACAGTTGCTGGGACTGGCTCGGGTTCAGCTGCCATACCCCCAGAGAAAGACGTTGGTTCAGGTTTCTTGATTTTATTAATATAGAATGACATCACAGCTGAGCGCACATCTTCTTCTCTACGGAAAGCGATCTCTGACTGCAAGTGACTAAGTTCCTCTTCCAATTCGTCCCACCATTCCGGTTGGAGTTCCACTTCCTTTATTCCATTAATAAAGTTGGTAAAGCCTTCCTGATAATTTGAAGAATTGGTACACAACTTGTAAAGATCAACTTGCCCAACTTCTTTTATCTCATGATACAACGACTTAATCTTATCCAAAGAATAACTGTCTTGGTTGAAAAGGCTAATCAAATCCTTTATAGCGTTTACGCATGCCTCTTTTTCTTTTATCTTGTTACAGTATAAAAGTGACCACAAAGGATATTTAGCAATCTGTTTGCAAAACTCTGTAATACTCCATTTTGCATAGTTTAGGCTCTTAAGGTCACTTAGACTCACCCCCTTCACCACGCTGAGATTGAAAATTTCTCCAAGTATGCTGGTTAGGTTACGTTCCTCAGCAGAGCCAAAACGAAGTAATAGTTTGTTGCTGGTCTCGCTGCTACCATTGTCCCACATCTTGAGAAGAATCTCAATCATATCATTCAGTTTCTCATCACCAACAGGTTGTGATGTGCTTGGATTGAACAGGTCTTCCTTATGTTTGCGGAGTGCATAAGCCAGAGCCACA
Source organism: uncultured Lachnospiraceae bacterium (assembly GCA_902772925.1). Taxonomy (GTDB): domain Bacteria; phylum Bacillota; class Clostridia; order Lachnospirales; family Lachnospiraceae; genus Eubacterium_Q. The sequence continues at coordinate 2,538 of CACYCJ010000154.1, read as the reverse complement.
TAGTTTGCCTGGTTTGCAAACAGTCCATATGGTTCTTGCATAAGTGGCTCTAAGATGTCGCTCAAAGAGAAACGATCTGCGTACTTTTTCTTTGCCTCAGCAATCAGTCCATCAACTTTTTTACAAATTGATACCAGCCAAGAGTCGCCAGCTAAAGCAGCTTCTGTTAGTTCGCATGTATCATTGACAAGATTGTTCTCTCCGTCCATGAATATTTTTTTTGCAGGTCTGCTTGAACCACTAAAAGCCAACAATTCATCGCGAGTACGTTTCTGGAGCATCTGCAATGAAATCGCCTTAAAATTCTTATTAGCAAAGAATGTTACTGGTTCATTTTGTAATGCCTTGACACTTTCCATTCCAAGAGGGAACACCTGTGTACTGAATTTTTTATTAATAATGATATAGATATTGCTAAAAATACCTTCTGAGCTACGTTTACCATTGAAATACAGTGTGTATGTTCCACCCATCATCCGCGTTTTCCACTTTGCAATATATTCTCTTGCCGTATTATCATATTGACTCGCATCATCTGTATTGAAGTGTGAACGGCTCACATTTGCTTGAGTAACAGCGTCAATAAAATGATTCTGAGAAACAGTGGTGAATACTTCTGATGGAATTATGAATATCGTATTTTCAAATTCTTCAGAGAAGTCCTTAATTCTGTTCTCCATCATATCCCTTGATTCATCTGTGATGGAATAGAATACGCATATATGCAAATAATTAGGTTTTTCACGAGTGTATTTGTTTAATTTACTACGCAAGATAGCCTCTTGGTCTTCACATGAAAAAAACCTAGGTTCGCATTTGCGGAAAAGGCGGTCGCCAACAGCGAACATAGAAATAAGTTCACTAATACTTTTTTGGTTAAAAGCAATGTAATCTGTTGCCATTTTATATTCGGCAATAACCTTTGCTTTTTCCTGATTGATTTCTACTGGGTTATATGACGACACAGATATCTTGAACTCACCAAAAATATCGCGTGCAATGATTTTACTATCATCCAGCCAATTGAGGATCTTTTCCATCTTTTCCTCACAACGATCTCCAGAGAAGATAAATAATAAATTCTTCTCGTTGGGAGCATACTTTTCTGGCGATTGTTTCTTGTCAAATCTTACTCCAAGCGCATTCAGTAATAGGATGGCCTTAAACACTCGAATATAGTCATCACCCATTTTTTCTACGCGGGCAAGATTACTCATATAGACATTTGTGAATGCAGAACAACGTGCGTCGTTATTAAACTCAGAATAGAAGAAGTCCCACAACCAGTCAGCTGTAAGCATCATCTTCTGATCATAATTATTCTCGTTACCAATGAATCCCTTGAATCCGTTCTGTTCATCATTCATAAACTTCAACACGCTTCGATTGGCAGAACCCATAATGTTCGACATTTTGGAGCAGAGGAATGCAGTATAGGGATGAAGAGGGAATAGGTTGTGGATATGTTCTTTCTCTTCAGAAGAATTGCTCTCACAAAGATAGTCGTAGAGACCCGTGTTTAATTTCTTTGCGACCTCCCATGCTGTCATTGCCAATTTGGATGTATCAGGTATGGTGAAAGTATGACGAAGGATAAGGTACGTTGAGATTTCGTCCATCTGATAGTCAACGCTGTCATAACGGTCACTCATCTTCGTAATATCTTTACCCTTTGTATCAAGACTGGAAGTCTCTGTTCTATGAGAAATAAGATATAGGAAAACGTTGTTATTCTGTGATTTCTCTGCTATGTTTTGCAATACGTTGATACGATCGCTCTTCAGCGTATCCATAACACTGGTAAACTCGTCCCAGAATATTATCAGGCCATTGGCTAAGCCAGATGCCTCAATTTTTTGTTCTACTTCTACTAGCCAATCGCTGATACTATCACTTGTAAGATAAGTATCATCAGCAGCTAATACTTCTTCCAAATGCAGGAATACGTCGATATCGTTAGCCTGAAGTTTAGCTAATAGTTTCTCACACGTTGGAGCCTCTGAAGCCAACTCATCGCTTAACTTTAATAGTTCAGGAACTCGTGCTCTATGCCCCTCAATCCATCGAATGGCCTTGTCAAAATCTGATTGAACAACAATCTCTGAATGACCAGCTGCCGCTAATGCCAATTTCGTTTGCTTCTGTATAGACAAAGAAAAACGAGGGATGTTATAAGCACCCTCAACACCTTTCAGAACTACAGGAAAATAGGTTTTCTTCTTGCGAATAGCAGAAAGATTAGCTCTTAATGACTCGTTGGGTAGATTCTGGATATAGTCCTCAACTTCTGATGACGGGTCGCATAACAGGTGACGAACAACGCTACTTGCATGACTCTTACCTGTACCAAAAGTACCACGTACCCACATAGAGCGGCGTTTGCTAATCTCTGATGAAGTGATAGCAGTAACGCTTCTGCTTAACAAATCGCAGAATTGTTTAGTGGGAATGAAAGTTCGCCACATCTCTGGCGTTTCATCAGTCATATCATAGACTGGCAGGAAATCCTGCATTTTGATGTAGTCTGAATATTTAGCA
>CACYCJ010000153.1 GCA_902772925.1 uncultured Lachnospiraceae bacterium | reverse complement strand
CCGGAACATGCGTACCAGGTGCTGAAAATAGCAAAAGGAGAATTCTAATATGAACATTCTGTTTACATTATGTGGTCGTGCGGGCTCCAAGGGAGTAAAAGGCAAGAATGCCCGAGACTTTCTGGATGTACCCCTAGTTTGGTATTCTATGGCCAACATTGCTCTGTATATGGAAAAATATGCAGGCGAGGATGATATCAAAATCGTGTTGAATACTGATAGCGAGCCATTGAAAGATTTGGTTAGACGTGTAAAGGATGTGCCTGTAACTATCATCCATCGTGAAGAGAGTCTGGCTGGAGATAAGGTACCCAAGGTGGCTGTAATTCTGGATTCTCTGAACAAGGCAGAAGAGATTTTCGCTCAGAAGTTTGATATGGTGGTTGATTTGGATATAACTTCACCTTTACGTACCGTTCAGGATGTGAAGAATGCCATTGACCGCAAGAAGCAGAGAAATGATGTGGATGTGGTTTACAGTGTAGCACCATCCCGAAGAAATCCATATTTTAATATGGTAAAAGAGGATAACGGTTTCTTCTGTAAGGCCATTCCTTCCAACTTCACCACTCGTCAGGAAGCACCTGTATTCTATGACATGAACGCTTCTATCTATGCTTATTCACCTGACGCTTTAAGGAATAAGGAACATGCTACTTTCTTTAACTCTGGATGTGATGCTGTGGTAATGGCAGATACCGGTATTCTCGATATTGATTCAGAGGAAGATTATGAATTAATGCAGGTTATAGCTAAGTATCTGTTTGAGAATAATGAAGCGTTTAAAGAAACGTTTAACAAGGCTATAGGATGGAAATGAAGAATCATATCATATCTCAGAATATAACATTACTTGATGCGCTTGTACGTATCAACAGTCTAGCCCCAGACCCATTGGTGCTTTTTGTGGTGGATGGCGAAAAGCGCATGGTGGGAACGCTTACCGATGGCGATTCGCGTCGTGCCTTAATTGCTGGCGCATCCGTCAATGACAAGGCCGAGCAGATAATGCACCGAGATTTTAATTATATGCGTGCTGATGACGCAACGGATGTGCTTGAAATCCGTCGGCAGAAAGAGATAAAGATGAAATTGGTTCCTATCCTTGATGAGGAACACCACATTGTGGACATTATTAATCTGGAGAAGTTCAAGACACGTCTGCCTGTTGATGCTGTAATGATGGCTGGCGGTAAAGGAGAACGTTTGCGTCCATTGACCGAGAAGACTCCAAAGCCATTGCTACCTGTTGGTGACAAGGCAATTATCGACCATAATGTGGATCGATTAATTTCATACGGTATTAACCACATTAGTGTGACTGTTAACTATCTGAAGGAACAGATAGAGGAACATTATCAGGAACCAAGAAATGGCGTTCAGATACATACAGTACGCGAACCAAAGTTCCTTGGTACGATAGGCAGTATTCGTTTTGTTCCTGAGTTCTATAACGATACTGTACTGCTGATGAACAGCGATGTGTTTACGAACATTGACTATGAGGACTTTTTCCTCCACTACCAGCAACACGATGCTGAAATGTCTGTGGCAGCTATCCCTTACAACGTAGCTATTCCATATGGCATCTTTGATCTTGATGGACGTAATATCAAGGGACTGATTGAAAAGCCCAAATACAACTACTATGCCAATGCAGGCATTTATCTTATTAAGCGCCGCGCACTCGATGAAATTCCTGAAGATACCATGTTCCATGCTACAGATCTGGTGGAAAAGCTCATATCTCAAGGAAAAACCGTTATTCGTTATCCACTGAATGGTACTTGGATAGATATAGGCAATCCTCAGGAATACCAGAAGGCGAAAGACTTGGTGAAACATTTATAATTGGTGTATAACGCAGAGTGTCTTTTTGTGAGATATTTTGTTTCAGTTTAATATTTTTAAACATTATATTTATGGAATTAATTAACAAGGTTAGATTTATTCTTAGGGGAACATTGAATGCATATAGGACATATTCAATCCTTAATAATAAAGACAAAGAAATAAGTAGACATGAGGGTGAGATAATAAGGTATACACATTCTTTAGAAAAAGGTCTTTCTTTAGAAGATATTAGACCCTTTTTTGGCTTTGCGAAAATAACAGAAGGTTATTCGCATGTAAAAAAATACCTTGCTTTAGGAGGTGATAGGGAAAGGCCAACAATGTTCGTGTCTGCGCTCAAACAATATCTTGAATATCATGATAGCAGGGAACTCGCGTCTGAGAACCTGGAAAAAGTTCGTAAGATATTCGATGAGCTGAGTGAACTGGTTATACCTTCTTCAGAAACAGGTGGAATATTGACAATAAAGAAACCGATTTATTCGGAAGAGGAACAAAGATGTTTTGAGAAATTGTTTAACGACCGCCATAGCGTCCGCGAATTTTCCCATACCCCAATAGATCAGGAGAAATTGCATGAGGCAATAGAGTTGGCAATGCGTTGTCCCAGTGCGTGTAACCGTCAGTGTTATCGTTGTTACACACTGTCTAAGAATTCCTTAAAGGCATTAGGTGACTTATCGGGAATTGGAGGGTTTGCAAATGATGCGGAACAATTTTTGCTAATAACGGGTCGAATGTCCGACTACCGTTTGTCTGAGAACTTGCAATGGATAGTGACTGGTACGATTTTCGCCTCATATTTGACATTGACACTTCAGGCGAAAGGAATAGCATCGTGTTTTGTGCAAAGGCCAGTAACTCCTTCAAGGTGGATGTATAATATATGGGATAAACTTAACATAAGTAAAGATGAACAGATGATATGTCTGCTAGCGATAGGTAATTTTAAAGATGAATATAAAGCTCCTGTTTCTCATCGTTTGTCATACAACAAGATCGTAAAGAAATTGGATTAATGAAAGCCGACGCAAGGAAAAACAACAAAAGAATAGTTAAGAACGTGTTTTTTCTTTATTTCCGCATGTTCTTAATTATTTCGGTGTCTCTTTATACTTCAAGGGTTGTCCTTAATGTATTAGGAGTTACCGATTATGGTATATATAATGTAATCGGTGGCGTAGTGGCATTGATGGGGCTCTTAAATGGCGCAATGACTTCAGCGACAAATCGTTTTTTTGCATTTGAGTTAGGAAGAAATGATGAAGTAGGATTAAAGAGAACTTTCTCGATGTCAATTAACATTTATCTGATAGTTGCAATATTTATTGTCATTTTGGCAGAAACTATTGGCCTTTGGTTTCTTAATACCCAATTAGTCATTCCGGCAGATAGACTGACTGCAGCAAATTATGCTTATCAGTTTTCTGTGCTTTCATGTATAGTTGCACTTTTTACCATACCGTTTAATTCTTCAATTATAGCACATGAAGACATGAATGTGTTTGCATATATCAGTATTGTTGATGTCCTACTAAAATTGGCAGTGGTATATCTGCTTAACCTATTCTCCTTTGACAAGCTTTGCTTTTATTCAGCGCTTCTCTTTATAGTTAGCATCTCTATAACTATAAGTTATGGCATCTATTGTTGGTGTCATTATAAAGAATGTCGATACTCATTTGATTGGGATAAGAGTTTGTTTAGGAAATTGCTGTCATACTCAGGATGGAATCTATTTGGAGCAACAGCTGCAGTTGTTAAGACCCAAGGTCTTAATATCTTACTGAATATGTTTTTTTCTCCTTCAGTAAATGCATCAAGGGGAATATCAGCACAAGTGAATGCAGGTGTTAATCAGTTTAGCAATAATTTCTTTATGGCTGTTCGCCCACAGATAATTAAATATTATGCTCAGAATGACTTGGATAATATGTTTAAGCTTGTGATTCGAAGCACGAAGCTAACATCTTTTCTGTTACTGGCTCTTGCAGTTCCATTGATATTAGATACACCATATATTATCAATCTTTGGCTTGGTCAGATGCCAGAATATGTGGTCATTTTCACTCGATTGATGTTGGTAATAAGTTTTGTGGAAGGAATTGCACATCCTATTATGACTTCTTGCCATGCGACAGGTCGCGTAGCATTATATCAGTCAGTTGTAGGATTAATGTTGATATTTAATGTGCCAATTTCTTATTTCTTTTTAAAGTTTGGATTTCAGCCTCCGGTTGTATATGTTATTTCATTTATAATTGCCATTTTGGCATTTTATGCTCGTTTGTTGATATTAAAACGCTTAATTCCCACTTTTCCAGTATTGAGGTTTAATTATGAAACAGTTTTCAAAGGAATAGTGGTTTGCGCATTTTCTGTCTTTCTTCCTGGCTGGTTTCATCATTTTCATTCTGGGACGTTCTTAGATTTTCTGATTCTTATCCTAATATATGAAACATGCCTTATTATTTCTTTTTTTATCATTGGATTAGATAAGACAGAGAGAAACAGTATTTTTTCGTTTGTACAGAGTAAAATCCATAAGTAATTTCAAATATATGAATATTTTAATTATTACAGTATATAATCATGATAACTGCGGTAGTTTCTACCAGGCTTATGCTTTGGGGCAAGTATTGGTACAACAAGGCCATAATGTGTCATATTTAGAAAGCCCATTGGTCGGAAAAGATTACAGTCGTGTATATGCAGTTTTAAAATACATATATAAAGGTGATTTCAAAGCCATTCCATATTTTCTTGCAAGACGAGGGAAATTTAAAGAGGCCCACAAACTTCTGCATGTATATAATTCTCCAACAGATCCAACTCCTGAAGTTGTTGTTATTGGTAGTGATACCCTATGGAATCATCAAAAATCATTTTATAGGGCTATGGCGGAAGAGTATCATGGATTGTCTTTCCCTCAATCTAAAGCGATTACCTACGCCATTTCTGTAGCGAATACTAGTTTAGGTGAATATGTCAACACGATAACACCTTTTAAAGATAAGATAAACATTTGTCATTTCTTGGCCAGAGATTATCATACAAAAGAAATTATAGATGAGGTATACGGCTTGCAATCAGAAATGGTTTGTGACCCCACACTTTTACTTCATAAAGAAGATTATGACATTATGGCACGTCCTGTGTCAAAAAAGAAATATCTGTTGCTCTATTATTTTAGAGAAATGACTGTTTCTCAGAAAGAATATGTAAAGCAGTTTGCTGATAATTTCAAACTAAAAATAGTTACATTTAGTGTGAGAAAGCCTTGGGGTGATAAAATATTAAGTGCCTCTCCATACAATTTTATATCATGGTTTAAGGAAGCAGAATATGTGTTGACAGATACTTTCCATGGGACGGCTTTCTCTATTATTTTCGGAAAGAGATTTGCTGTTTATGATGAAAATAAAAATAAGGTAAAGGAGCTGCTTTTACAATATGGTTTGATTCAACACCTATTCAAAGATTTTAGAGATTTATGTGGTACAATGGAGCTGCAAAATGACGCGATTGAAAATGGCGTATATGAAAAAATAAGGGAGAATTCTTTAAAGTTGTTATATAAGGCTATTTCTGATTAATTTTTCAGAGGCTCTTTGTTTTGCTAAAGGCAAAATTGAAATTTTGTAATATCATTTTAGATGAGAATATAAACTCTAATATACTATATGAACGATTCGCTGAAAAGGTTTAGTATAGCTGACTTTGTATATTTGTCAGGGCTTTTTGTAATGCTGATTAGTCAATATCTGACTGTAATAACCAATATTAAATTCATTGGGGCAGCACTTTGCTTGATATATCTTCTTTTATCAGGAAATAGAAATTTTGATAAAAAATATTATAGATGGATTCTGTCATTTAACGTTCTCTTTCTTCTTTCTTTTTTATGGTCCCCTAATGTTAAGGTCTCAGCTATTGTATTTATTTCTCATTTGATTCCATACTACCTGTTGACATTTGCTACGATCAAATACTTTAGCAGCTATCAAAAACTAGATACTATTTGTTTTGCAGTTTTTGTTAGTGGATTAATCTTGATTGCATATGTGGCCAATAATATGGATGAATTTGTATTGGGTGCACGATTTGGAAGTGATTTAAATGATGATCCAGAAGAAAGGGCGTGGAATGTCAACTCAATAGGAATGTGCTTTAGTTATTCTATTTTTGCAGGTTTCTTTCTATTTAACAAAAAAAATGTTGGATTAATCAGGAAAGCGTTGTTCATTTCTTCTTTTATACTTATGGGTTTTGCCGCGTTGTTAACAGGTTCTCGAAAAGTTCTGTTGATGCTGGTAATCCCAATTTTCTATTTCTCATATAATAGATTTAAAAATAAATTTCTTTTAGGATTAGTGTTACTTTTAGTTCTTGTAGGTGCCGGTTATTATTTGATAATGAACGTTGAAGCTCTTTATACAACAATTGGCCAACGAACTGAAGATATGTTTGCTGTTCTTTCGGGTAATGGAACAGGTTATGAAGACAATTCGCGACAGCTCTTAGCTTTAAAAGGTTTAGAATGGTGGCAAGATAATCCAATCCTTGGCGTAGGAATAAATTGCTTCAAAGAGTTATCCAATGCAGATCCTCTGTTTAGAGGAAAACATTGGTATGCACACAATAATTATGTAGAGCTTTTAGTTGATGTTGGAGTTGTTGGTTTTTTTCTTTATTACAGAGGGGTCTATTATTTATTAAGGGAATCGTTAAAGAAAAAATCAAATGCGATGTCATTCGTTTTTATAATGACAATAATGGTTTTGGCGTTGGATACAGGTAATGTGTCTTATTATGACATGCGCGTACAACTCTTAATTGTTATACTTTTTGGAATTCTGAGATTGGAAAAGAAGAAAAATTTAATCAAAAGCTATGAAGCAAGTTGATATCATCATCTCCAGTGGTATAAACCATATTGGTGGCCCATTGGGTACTTTGAAGAGAATCCTCTCAAAGAAGGATTACTTTGAGAGTCGTGGCTATAAAGTCAGTGTGTTCACTTTCGATTCGATATTAAGAGGTCCATATGAGGACATTTTAATGGTTCCTGCTGCCCGTTCACAATCTTCCAAAGTGACTTGGCGGCTGAAGGTGTCATCGCTTATTAGAAAGATGGCATTAAAAAGTAAGTTGCTAACAGATATTATAATATGGAAGAAATACAAAAAGACGAAAGAGCTTATAAAGTATTACGTTGCATTAGACAGAAAACCGGATATTGTGGAGCTACACTCTCATTATGATGGTTCACACTATTATATGTACCGTAAAGATACTTCTCCAAAAACTGCAGTGTTTCTCCATAGCAATGGAATACCATACGACCAAGAGTTGAGCACATTTCCATTGCTGACAAAAACGCTTTATTTCAAGAAGTTGAAGTCACAGTTAGATTCGATGATACGGCAGGCAGACTTTTTGGCCTTTATTGCCAATATCGGGCAGAAGAACTTCCTTGAACGTTATCCGAATCGTTCAAAGGATGATACTATTGTAATCCGAAACGGTATCGATGATATAGGAGTCGATCAGATGGCTGTCTATAAGAGTATCAAGACAGAAAGCAATAAATCGCCGTTTAAATACCGCCTAGTTACTGTCGGTACGGTTAGCTACAGAAAAGGACAAAGGCTCATTATTGAGACGTTGCATTCTTTGCCTCAGGACGTACTGAAGGATATTCATGTGGACTTCGTGGGTGAAGGGCCTGAACGGCCGATTCTGGAAGAGCTTGTTGTAGAATATAATCTTGGTGAACACGTGAAGTTCTGTGGGAGTGTGCCAAATGTGGAAGTGTACAAGTACCTTGCCCAAAATAATATTTATATACTAATGAGCAGCAACGAGGGATTGCCAATTTCTATATTGGAGGCTATGCGGGTTGGTATGCCTGTCATTGGAACAAACATCGCAGGTATCCCTGAGTGTATCGAGAATGGGTATAACGGTTTCCTGCTGGATCCTGACGAGAAGCAATTGTCAGACCTGCTAAAGAAACTTCCTAAATACGATTGGGAAGAGATGGGACGTAATTCACGTTTTAAGTTTGAAAGAGAATTCACTTTTGAACGCATGATGAGAGAGTTTTGTGATATGTATGACGAATTATTAAAGAAATAAAGATGAGAGCAGTTTATGTATGCTGCATTGCCGATCCATATTTGGATGTAGCTCTGCGGTTAAAAAAAGAAAAAGGTATAGAACCCGTATATTGGATAGGCGACATCTCTTCTCCAAATGATGACGCAGAAGCTTTGTTGAAGGCAAAATTGCCTGAAACAACTTATCAGGGATATAATGAAGCATGGCATGGCGTATTCCCTCGTGAAATCGAGGAAGCAGCTTTGTCTGAGACGATAGATATAGATTTCCTGAGGAGCTTCATTTCGGAGGAATTCCAGTCACTATCAATGATGGATAGACTCGACTATGACAGGAAGAGCTTTTGCTTCATGGAGCGGGAGAGATATTTTATTAGTCTTGTGCGCAAGTGGCAGGCATTCATTAAGATATATAAACCTGACATAGTTATAGCGGCAAATAATCCTCACAGAGTATTTGACCATGCCCTATATCTGGTGTGTAAGTATAAAGGCATCAGATTTATATCCTCCATTTATGCGCAGGTATATGGAAGAATGATTATGTTGGAAGACTTCCGTAAGCCAAACTGCGTAGGAGACGTAATGGATGAAGCTTATGCCAATAATTTGCAGAATGAGGTCGCAGAATCCTCGCTGCCAGAGGACATACGGAAAAACTACGAGCGTCTTCAAAAAGATTATGAGGAAGCCCGACCAGATTATATGGTATCTTTCAACACTCTGAATTCAAAGAATAAGAACTATTTCTTTTTGTTCCGTCGATTTGCAGCTGACCATAGCCTTTTCGGGAAAGACAGTCTGCTGAAAGGACAAGAACGAACAATCTACAAAAACGGGAAGAGCAAGATAGAAAACTGGCGTTTTTCTTTGTGGGATTGGTACTCAATGCGTAAAAAGGCAGACAAATATAAGAAACTGTTGTATAACCATTATGATGAAATATCTGAAGAACCACCACTTAATGTTCCGTATGTAGCATTCTTCCTGCACTATCAGCCGGAAGAGAATACTTCGCCAAACGGAGATATCTTTGCTAACCAGTTCCTTTGTGTGCTGACGCTTTTGAAGAACCTGCCGGATAATGTGATGGTTTACGTTAAAGAACATCCGCACATGTTTATGTCACATCGTCAAGGACAGACAAAAAGGATAATTGACTTCTATGATGATTTGGCAGCAATACCCAGAGTGCGCCTTGTTAACTTCAGCATGGACTCTTTCCGACTAATAAGTAATGCAATGGCAGTTTCAACAGTTGCTGGAACTGCTGGCTGGGAAGCTTCTGTCAAGCAGAAGCCTGTCATAGTTTTTGGTATTTGCTGGTATGAACGCATGAAGGGAGTATTGAGAATCACAGATGACGAGTCGGCTAAAGGAATATACAAATTTATTCAGAATTACAAATTTGACAGACATGCAATCTTAGCATATCTCTATACGTTGGCACAAAAGTCATATAAAGCATATAATTATAGGGGATATAAGGAAATTACAGGCTATTCACATGAAGAGTCTGTTGAGAATATCTATAATGCATTAAATGCTGTAATTTTCAAGAATAGCAAATGAAGAATCTAATTATTATTGGTGCGGGCGGAATGGGCAGAACCGTCTACAGTAATGCACTCGAAAGTGTTGGCTATGGAGAATCTTATACTGTTAAGGGATTCATAGATGACAATCTAAATGCCTTGGATGGTTTTCCTAATTATCCGCCAATTATAGGCACCATCAAAGACTATATCCCACAAGAGAATGATGTCTTTGTCTCTAGTATCGGGGGGGCTTCCCGTCGTCCGTGTATGGAAGAAATTATCAGTCGAGGAGGAGAGTTTATAGAGCTGATCCACAAAACAGCACGTATCTATAATAATGTCAAACTTGGAAAAGGTAATTTTATTGGAGCTTATTCTGTGATTGGCAATGATGCCGTGGTTGGTGATTATAATATGATTCAGGCATATTCGGTAATTGGCCACGATGCCAAGATAGGTAGTTGGAATCGCATAGATACCCATGTGACTTGTGTGGGTGGTATTGTCATCGAAGATGAAGTGAATATCCACACGTCAGCTGTTATCAATCATGGCGTGACAGTAGGTAATGGTGCCCATGTCGGAGCATTGAGTTTTGTAATACGTAAGGTAAAGGCGGGAACTACGGTAATGGGGAATCCTGCAAAAAAAATAGAAATATAATTTTAATTTTAAAATAGAATAATATGGAATTGAAAGATTTTATCCAGAATTTCGCAGAGCAGTTTGATGATACGCCTGCAAGTGAGTTTACAGCAGAAACCGTTTTTCATGAGTTAGATGAGTATTCATCGCTGATAGCACTGTCCATCATTTCTATGGTTGACGAAGAGTATGGTGTCATGCTTAGCGGTAATGAAATGAAGGCGGCTGTTACTATTGAAGATTTGTTTAACACCGTAAAGAGTAAAGCAGAGTGATGTATAATCCATTCTCTTTGGAAGGAAAGACCGTCCTGATTACTGGTGCTGCCGGTGGTATTGGCCGTGCCATGGCCATCGAGTGTGCCAAGATGGGAGCAAGACTTTTCCTGACGGATGTTGTAAAGGAAGGACTTGACGCAACGATAAGCCTGTTGGAAGGTGAAGGCCACAAAAGCATTGTGGCAGATCTGACCGATGACGAGCAGCTTGACTCGCTGGTGTCAGCTCTTCCAGCCTTGGACGGCATGGTGAGCAATGCTGGTATCACAAAACCGGCACCTGTGAAGTTCATCAAGAAAGAGGATTTGCAGCGTATTGTTTCCATCAATGCGATGGCACCCATCTGCCTCACTCAAAAATTACTGAAGAAAAAAAAGTTCAATGATGGTGGTTCTCTTGTCTTCACAGTTTCTATAGGTGGCGTTTATACAACTGCACCCGGCAATGCCATGTATGGTGCTTCGAAAGGGGCTCTTCAGGTGTTTGTCAAGAATGTGGCCTTGGAGATGGCTCCTAAGCTGCGTTGCAACAGCATTAACCCCGGTATGGTGAATACCGGACTGGTGAAAGGTGGCATATACTCAGATGAAGATAAGGCGAAGGACCTTATGACTTATCCGCTGAAAAGATATGGTGAACCCAGAGACATCGCACTGGCAGCGGTTTATTTGCTGTCTGACGCTTCGTCGTGGATGACAGGACACTCTCTTATCATAGACGGTGGAAAAACACTATATTAAT
>CACYCJ010000152.1 GCA_902772925.1 uncultured Lachnospiraceae bacterium | reverse complement strand
CGTGTTCAGATGCGTGTTGAGATCTCAAAGCTTCATCAGAGACTTCAGACAACAATTATCTACGTTACACATGACCAGACAGAGGCTATGACACTTGGTACAAGAATCGTAGTTATGAAGGATGGTATCGTTCAGCAGGTTGATACACCTCAGAACCTTTATGATCATCCTACTAACCTCTTCGTTGCAGGTTTCATGGGAATGCCTCCTATGAACTTCATCGATTGTACAGTTGTTAAGTCAGGTGCTGATGTACTTCTTATGTTCGGTTCACACTCGATCAAGGTTCCCGAGGCTAAGGCTCAGAAGCTTATCGCAGGTGAGTATGTTGACAAGGAAGTTGTACTTGGTATCCGTCCCGAGGATATTCATGATGAGCAGCTCTTCATTGAGTCATCACCCGAATCAGTTATTGATGCAAGAATCAATATCTACGAAATGCTCGGTGCAGAAGTTTATCTGTACTTCACGATCGATCAGTTCGATATCACAGCCAGAGTTAATGCTCGTACAACAGCAAGACCCGGCGACACTGTTCAGTTTGCATTTGATCTTAGCAAGATTCATATCTTCGATAAGGAGTCAGAGGAGATCATAGCTAACTAATCGGTTATCAGATTAAGATTTTATATGGGGAAATGCAAATATTTGCATTTCCTCTTTTTTTTGACTGTCATTTCTGTTAAAATATCCATGTATGCGTTGGCGCAGGAAAAGACCGGCATACGGCGAAAGGGGTGACAAAATGATTTCTAATCAGATACTTCAGGATACTGTAGAGGGTATAAGTTCGATAACGAAGGTACCGCTTACCATATTTGATACCGAGGGGCATGTTCTTGTAAAGACTCACAGCGATGATATAGATGAATATATCGATGCTGTTATTTCATTTTCCGAGTCGGCCGCCGAGTCCCAGACTCTTCACGGATATCAGTTTTTCAAGGTGAACGATGACAGGCAGCTTGAATATGTGATCATGGCAAAGGGTGACAGCGATGATACATTCATGGTAGGAAAGATGACCGCGTTCCAGATACAGGGACTTCTGGTTGCATATAAAGAAAGATTCGATAAGGATAACTTTATCAAGAACCTTCTTCTCGATAATCTTCTTTTGGTGGATATCTACAATAAAGCCAAGAAGCTTCATGTGGATACCGATGTAAAGAGAGTCGTATTTATCATCGAAACAAAGACCGAGAAGGATGCAAATGCTCTCGAGACGGTGAGGAATCTTTTCGCCAGTAAGACTAAGGACTTTATAACGGCTGTAGATGAGAAGAATATCATTCTCGTAAAGGAAGTCAGAAATACCGATACACCCGAAGACCTTACCAAGACAGCAAAGGTCATAGTCGATATGCTTAATTCCGAAGCAATGATATCGGTAAGAGTTGCTTACGGAACTATCGTCAACGAGATCAAGGAGGTTTCGAGATCTTACAAGGAAGCAAAGATGGCTCTTGATGTAGGTAATATTTTCTATAATGACCGAAATATCATTGCTTATAATAATCTCGGTATCGGAAGGCTCATTTATCAGCTTCCCATACCTCTTTGCAGAATGTTTATAAAGGAAATATTTGACGGAAAATCACCGGATGAGTTTGATGATGAGACACTTTCAACAATAAATAAGTTTTTTGAGAAGAGTCTCAATGTATCCGAAACATCGAGAGACCTTTATATTCACAGAAATACTCTCGTTTACAGACTTGATAAGATTGAAAAATCAACCGGGCTTAATCTCAGGGTTTTTGAAGATGCGATTACCTTTAAGATTGCGCTTATGGTTGTAAAATATATGAAATATATGGAGACAATGGACTTCTAAGACATAAAAAAGTTGATTTTTGTTCACAGAAATTTCAAGTCTATGTTGTTTACTGTAATGTATACTATTATGGAGGAAACTATAAAAGGATGATAGTACTTGATAATGTCACAATGAGATATCCTACAGGTACCGAGGCCCTGAAAAATGTGTCCCTTAAGATTGAAGAAGGGGAATTCGTTTTCATAGTGGGAAGCAGCGGTTCCGGTAAGACGACTCTTATAGGACTTTTGCTTAGAGAACTTACTCCCACTTCGGGAAGAATTGAGGTTGCGGGATATAAATATGACAGCCTTAAGAAAAGGGATATTCCAAAGCTCAGAAGAAAGATAGGAGTTGTTTTTCAGAATTTCAGGCTTCTGAAGGACAGGACCGTATATGAAAATGTAGCATTTGCTCAAAGAGTTGTGGAGACGCCGTCCAGATATATAAGAAGACAGGTGCCTCAGATGCTGACTCTTGTGGGACTTGCAGACAAGTATAAATCGTATCCGAGACAGCTTTCGGGTGGTGAACAGCAGAGAGTCGCTCTTGCAAGAGCTCTTGTAAATAAACCCGACATCATACTCGCAGACGAACCGACCGGAAACCTCGATCCCAAGAACTCGTGGGAGATCATGAATCTTCTTGATGAGATCAATTCAAAGGGAACGACGGTTGTAGTGGTTACACATAATAAAGAAATCGTCAATGCCATGAAGAAGAGAGTTATCACTCTTAAGAAGGGGCAGATTATACAGGACGAGGAGAAAGGTGGTTACGTCGATGAGGATTAGTACTATCGGGTATTATATCCGTCAGGGATTTAAAAATATTCGCAGGAATTTACTTTTTTCACTTGCATCGGTCGGAACTATTGTTGCATGCCTTTTCATTTTCGGGTTTTTCTATGCAGTAATAGTTAATTTCCGCTCTACGATGCAAAAGATCGAAGGCAATATTTCAATATCGGTATTCTTCGATGCAGGACTTACAGAGGACAGGATTAACCTGATCGGTGAGCAGATCAAGACGAGAAAGGAAGTTGAGACACTTGATTTCATATCCGCAGAGCAGGCATGGATCAATTTCTCAAATGCCAATTATGACGATCCGGAAGCGGCAAGAGCCGCATTCGGCGATGATAATCCGCTTTCCGATTCGGCTTCATACGAGATTACATTGAATGATGTTTCCAAACAGGCTGATTTCGTAAACTTTGTTGAAAGTATAGACGGTGTAAGGTCGGTAAAAAGCTCAGAGTACACCGCGGACAGTATAAGCGCCATGAACACATTTGTGACATATGCTTCACTTTCCATAATACTTATACTTTTCCTGGTTTCCATTTTCCTTATAAATAATACCATCACTATCGGTATAACCGTAAGGCGTGAGGAAATCAAGATAATGAAGCTTATAGGAGCGACAAACCTTTTCGTAAGAACGCCGTTTGTTGTTGAGGGTATTATAATAGGTCTTGTAGGCTCTATAATTCCTATCGTTATACTGTATTATCTGTATGATATGATACTGAACTATGTAGTCGGAAGATTCGCCATATTACAGAATCTGTTTGCATTTGTATCTGTACATGATCTTTTTAAGGTACTTATTCCCGTGCTTCTTATAATAGGAACAGGAATAGGATTTTTCGGAAGTCTCTTTACTACTAAGAAGCACCTGAAGGTTTAAAAGGGGGTCTTTTTCTTGAAAAAAAAGTTTTTGAGAACTATCGCAATCATACTTACGCTTTCTTTCATCCCGGCTGCAGCTTATACAGCCCGGTTTGATATGGCTCATATTTATGCCGATGAGACTGATGCTCCTACGGAAGCACCCACGGATGCGCCGACAGATGCGCCGACAGATCAGCCGACCGACCAGCCGACAGATCAGCCTACCGACCAGCCGACGGATGAACCGACGGATTCCACTACACAGGATCCTACCGGAGATACTACCCAGCAGCCCACGACAGGCGAGGACGGAAGCACTACAACGGATGAGGATGATGATGCAACCACACTGGCTGATAAAGATCTTCCAACCGGTGAGTACGACGGAAAAACCTACGAGACGGTTGTGGTAAAGCAGACCTATACAACTACCAAAACCGTAATGCTGACGGAAGAGGAGCTTATGGCTATCTACGGAAAGACCTACAGCTCAAAGAAATCCGAGGCTGAAAATGCTCTTGCGTATCTTAATACTCTGATGCTGAATCAGAATACTTTTATAGAATACCTTAAGCAGATGGATGATCTTATCATCGCATATGACAATAAGATAAATGCACTTCTTTTGGAGCAGGAAGAGATTCAGAATTCGATAAATGAGACTGAGGCGGCTCTGGATGAGGCTGAAGCTGAAGAGGCGAAAAGATATCAGACTCTGAAAAGTCATATTAAGAGCAATTATGAGGCAGGCGAGATAAGAGTAGTCGAAGCTCTCATTGAGGCTGACGGATTTTCGGATCTTATTAATCGTATAGAGTACATTACATCCGTTAATGCTTATGATAATAATGCTCTTAATGAGGTAGTTGAAAGAAGAAGGAAGATAGAAGATAAGAGGGCACTTCTTAACTCGGCTCAGCAGGATATAGCCGATCTTACCAAGGATTATTCCGATACGATCGAGGCTGCCAATCTTGTTGCCGAGCATAAAAAGATTCAGATAGAAAAATGGCAGGATGAGATTGATGATCAGCAGAAAGTATTTGATGAGCTTCAGGAAGAGCTTAACCAGATGATCATCAAGGAGGAATCCTCTACTCGTTTTGTATATACGACAACCAAGAAATATGTGGGCGAGAATGCCAAGACTCTTTTATGGCCCTGCCCTGTATCTACGCAGATAAGCTCTCATTTCGGTTTCAGAGACCAGCCGCTTCCCGGAGCATCAACCTATCATCAGGGTATCGATATTCCTTGTCCCATAGGTTCTCCCGTAATTGCAATAGCAGACGGTCAGATAATCTATGACGGATGGATGGGAACAGGAGGGAACACCATAATGGTGGATCACGGAAACGGATTTGTAGCCGTGTATCACCATCTCAGCAGTTCTGCATGTGCTGTGGGTGACATAGTTAAAGCGGGAGATATCGTTGCATTTTCGGGAAATACCGGAAATTCAACCGGACCGCATCTTCACTTCGGTATCAGACTGAACGGAGCCTATGTTGATCCGCTTCAGTTCTATAAACTGTAATTCAGGTATTTTTTGAGATATAATGATGCAGGTGTCAAAAATGCATTTTTGCGCATGTGGCATATAGTCAAAATAAACTTGTGCAAGGCGGTTTTTCCGTCTTGCACATAATCTTTTTTATGCGTTTAAGCAAAAAAAAGGCGGTGTTGCCTGCCGTCAATCGGAAAGGATTATGATCGACATGAAGAAAATCGTTGTTAAACGGATAACGGGAGGATTCGCCGTATGTATGGCGCTGTCCCTGCTCACGGGATGTTCTTCCATTCAGAAGCTTATAGGAAGAAATAAAGAAACAACTGAGGAAATATCAGTAAATACCTTGACTGAGGATAACGAAAGCAGACAGACTGCTTCTCCCGGAAATGCTGAAAAATTCGATCCGACATCCCAGAAGGTCAGAGAAAAGACAAAGGAAATCGAGAAATATATAGATAATTATTATTACTTTCCCGAGGATCCCGCAAAGCAGGAGGAAAGCTACTATGACGGAATAATGGGAGGACTCGGTGATAAGTATTCCGTTTATTACACTCCTGAGGAGTATCAGAAGCTTGCGCTTTCGAATCAGGGACAGTTCTACGGTATCGGTGTAGTGATCACCAAAAAAGACGGAAAAGTGGTCGTAACAGATGTTCCCGAGAATGGCCCCAGTGCAAAAGTGGGAATACAGAAGGATGATGTCCTTGTGAAGGCCGACGGGACAGAAATCACGGAGGAAATGGAGCTTGAACAGGTGGTTGCTATAACCAGAGGTGAAGAAGGGACTACCGTAAATGTGGAGTTTTACAGGCCTTCTACAGATGAAATCACAAGCTATGATATCGTAAGAGGTCCTGTTGATCTTACATCCGTTTACACCAACAGATTTGATGATATAGGATATATCTATGTTACCCAGTTCGTGGATAATACCGATGAACAGTTCATTAAAAAAATGGATGAAATGATACAGGATAATGTAAAGGGTATCATTATCGATCTCAGAAACAATCCCGGAGGAATGCTTACATCCGTTTCGGCAATGTGTGATTATATCCTGGATGATGATGCGTCACTCGGAAACGGTGAGGACAGAGGACTCATTGTATACACTGAGGATAAAAACGGAAACCGTATTGATGAGATAAAATGTTCCGATGGTCATTCCGTGGATATTCCTCTCGTTGTACTCTGTAACAAAGATACGGCAAGTGCCGCAGAGCTTATGACGAGCTGCCTTAAGGATTACGGAAAAGCAAAGATAGTCGGAACGACCACATATGGAAAAGGCATCGTGCAGTCACTTATCAAGCTTTCGGACGGGTCGGCCATAAAGATAACCATAGCAAAATATTTCTCCGCTTCAGGCTATGGAATTCACGAGGTTGGAGTTGTTCCCGATTATGAAGTGGAAAATCCCGAGAAGATGGAAGATGTTTCGGATGACGAGCAGTTCCAGAAAGCGATAGAGCTTCTCGGAGGAAAGAGAGTTGAACCTGAGGATACAACTGAGGAGGATGAAGAATGACGAATGAAAAGATAATCGTCCTTGACTTCGGAGGACAGTACAATCAGCTGATTGCCCGAAGAGTAAGAGAATGCAATGTATATGCGGAGGTTTATCCGTATACTACAGAGCTTGAGGAGATAAAGAAAATGAATCCAAGGGGAATCATTTTTACAGGTGGGCCTAATTCGGTTTATGAAGAAACATCTCCCTCTTATGATAAAAAAATACTTGAACTTGGTATTCCCGTTCTGGGAATCTGCTACGGAGCACAGCTTATGACATATCTTCTCGGAGGTACCGTTAAAAGCGCAGAGGTAAGCGAATATGGGAGAACAAGAACCTCTATTGATGCGGTTGATGACGATGACGGAGTTCTGGGGGATTCAAGCATCAGCAGTTCACTTCTGTTTGAAGGAGTTAAGCACCATATCGATACATGGATGAGCCATACGGATTATATAGCAGAGGCTCCCGTAGGGTTTACGGTTACAGCACATACAAAGGACTGTCCCGTGGCAGCTTTTGAAAATGAAGAGAAAAAGCTTTATTCGGTTCAGTTCCATCCCGAGGTAATGCATACCGAACAGGGACAGGATATACTTCATAACTTTGTTTACAATATCTGTGAATGTACCGGCGACTGGAAGATGTCGGAATTTGCTGAAGAAACCATAGCTTCACTTCGCGAGAAGATAGGAAACGGAAGAGTTCTTCTGGGACTTTCCGGTGGAGTTGATTCATCGGTTGCGGCAGTGCTTCTGTCAAAGGCAGTAGGGAAGCAGCTTACCTGCGTATTTGTGGATCACGGTCTTCTCAGAAAGGATGAAGGCGATGAGGTAGAAGCAGTATTCGGACCGGAAGGCCCTTACGATCTGAATTTCATCAGAGTAAATGTTGCAGACAGATTTTATATAAAGCTGGCAGGAGTAACCGAACCCGAGGATAAAAGAAAGATTATCGGAGAAGAATTCGTCAGAGTCTT
>CACYCJ010000151.1 GCA_902772925.1 uncultured Lachnospiraceae bacterium | reverse complement strand
GAAGCACTCGCCAATGCCTACCTGGATCTTCATCGCATATGCTGCGCCTTCTCCATATTTTCCATCAAGCATGGCCTGCTGGTCTTCATTCAATTTCATACCTGTCAACCTCCTTTTTTTATTTAGTGAACAATATCTACTGAATAACTATTCTTTCGTCATCTTTGATATCTTCGAGCACCTTGTCGGATACTTCGATGTAACCGAGTTCAAGGGTATTAGCGATCTTTACTATTCTGAGATCTTCAAGTTCGACGCCTCTGACGCATTTTATCGCGACTCTCTCAGCCTCATCTTCGTCTTTGGCGACGAGTGGGATCTTGCAGTCAGCGATGCAGCGGCAAGCAATACTGTTAGCGTATGTGGCTTCGAAATCCATCTGGTCGAACACCTCTTTAACTGTGACATCAAAGAGGCCGAGACCTATCGCGTTGCCGTGAGACGCCGGTGTAACGCCAAGAAGCACCATCTGATTGATATCCGGGATCGGCAACATGTACTCCTTGAGGCATGAACTTCTGCCCAGGATATTAGGGTCGAAGCCGGCACCTGATATCTCCTTACCTATCGCGCCTACGAGAAGGACATCGATCTTAGGTGGGATAAGAACAGGCATCTTTGTCTTTGCGATCTTGACGAGTTCTTTTTCACGGGCAATGAGGTTCTCCCTTGGAAGTATCTCAACGTGGAAAGTTTCGTCATATGCGTTTTCGATGGTAGCTACTCCGCATACTACAGGAGTTTTTTCCATGATAATAGTGGCCGCGTCCTCGATGATCTGAGCGAAGAACTCAGGATCTTCTTCGTGTATGGACGAGCATCCGACCTGGTTGCCCAGACCTATGACCAGCATCTTGCAGATACCGCTCTGAAGATCTCCGACAAAGTCAGTATGAAGTTTTATCCTGTTGATTGGGATGATGGCGTCAGCCTCAGAAGCTGCGCGGTCGAAATAGACGGTCTTGCCCGAAGGAGTAACTCCAAGCTCAACGACATCAACAGTAGTATTCACAGGCACGCCCATGTATTCCTCTGTGATGCCATAACCGGTAAGGACTTCTTTCTGGCCCTCTTCAGTACCGTTTCCATGGCTTCCCATAGCGGATACTATGAAAGGCTCAGCGCCAAGCTCTTTCAGCTGATCGATAGTAGTCTTTACAATAAGTTGTAGATTTTTGATGCCGCGGCTGCCGACAGCAACGGCGACCCTGGCACCGGGTTTTATCTTTTCTCTGATCTCAGGACGGCTCCATTCTTTAAGAAGCGTTCCTTCAACATCATCAAGTGAAGTATGATCGAATACCTGCTGTACTCTTCTCAATTTAGGAAGAGTATACGCGTAATCGTCCGGTAAAAGCAGTGGCATAGAATCACCTCTCTATAATGTCTTAACACTATATCCTGTCGTTTGAAAAAAGCAGCGATAAGTAAAACTTTTAAAAGGGTCATACTTATCTTCTTTTTCACATTAATTATAGTTAATAGCAATCACAATATCCACGCAAAAATTTTACGACGTGTCCATAAGGCACAGTCAAGAGCCATTTTTTCGAGGCCTTACACAAGCGACAGGAATCTGCAAATCCGTGGTATTTCAAGCTTTTTTAAGCAATTCCATTGTTTTGATATAAGTACAGCTTATGGATAACCGTTCGCAAATTGTTATTTTACTGACATAATTCGTCAGATATACAATAATAGTGAACTATATTATATGTGTATAATTACAATTAATAGTGGTTTATATCGTTTGATAAATTATTGATCGAAGGAGGGAAAGCGATGAAAATTGTCATTCCAGACGGGCTTGGACTTAATCCTGGCGATCTGTCCTATGAAAATTTCGAGGTCCTCGGCGACTTTACTGCATATGACAGCACAAAAGAGTCAGAGCTTATAGAAAGAATCCATGATGCAGAGGCTGTATGCATCAACGACATCATGATCAGCCGTGAAGTCATGGATCAGTGCCCTAACCTTAAGTATGTAGGCTGCCTGTCCACAGGATTCAACACTGTAGATCTGGAAGCAGCGACTGAAAAAGGGATCGTTGTTACAAACGTACCAACTTACGGCACAGCTTCCGTTTCAGAGTTTGCTATCACTCTTCTCATGGAAGTAGCTCACCGCGCCGGTGACCACAGCCTCGGAGTTCACAACGGTCGTTGGAACGAAGTTGGCGAATGGTGCTACTGGGATT
>CACYCJ010000150.1 GCA_902772925.1 uncultured Lachnospiraceae bacterium | reverse complement strand
GATTATCCCACATACAAGATAGGATGTAAAAGCACTTATTCCATATGTATCCTCAGTTACAACTTTATAATTTCCGAACACTTTAAAAACTGAGACTTCGACCTTTTCTCCCTTTTTCAGCGGTTCGTCCAGATTGATAACAGCCTTGGTGACTCCGTCTTTTGTTTCAAATTCCACATATGTTCTGTAATAGTAGTCATAATCATTAAACTGAAGACCCATTTCCTCAAGACGAGCCTTTTCCCTGCTCTGTTCATTTGTGAGTCCCTTCTTTGTTTTTTCGGCAGTAGTTACAACTGCCTCCACCTTAAAAATGTCACTTCCATGTTGTATCTCATAAACCTTATAAAAGACCGTAAAGACAGAATATATCCCGAGCCCTAAAAGAAATATACCTATACATATGATAAGCCAGTCAGTTTTGTCAAGTTTCTTTAATTGGTTTTTGGAATCTTTTTTTCTACCACGTCCCATACCAACCTATCCCTTCATAACCCCATACCATGGTTACATATTCCGAGTTTTCTCGTATGCCCATTCTATATATAATGGTACTGTTTTAAACAAAAAGTCATTTTCCGATAACCGAAGCAGTTCTTAACATTCATTTGCCGCCGCCTTATACATACCTCAGACCTTTCTTTTCCATAAGCTCTGTTCCCTTGCTTACAGCAGCAATAAGCTTTTGGTAATGTTCCCACGGAGTAATTTCCTCTTACCATGTACCGTTAAGGATATGTTTGCTTCTTCTTCAGATGAGAAATATACTCTCTGCTGTATCGGTTAATAATCCACCGGATGTTTTTTGTGCCGAGCACCTTAACGGGATGTTCACATACTATACTGTTCCTTCAAACAACACCTTATCACCTAACTGCACTCTCTCAACTCCGATTTGCTTTTTCTTATTAAAGTTAAAGCTCAGCATATAGCCGGTATTAAGATTCCAATATTCCAGATATCCGATGATCTGTTTCTCACCTTCAGTGTTGTATCTTTCACCACGCCAAATCTTAAGTTCAATGATATACTGCTGTCCCAGATAATCCACAATCACGTCAGTACGGGTCTGGTCACGTGTCCGAGCCTCGATATAGTAATTGCCGGTACCATTTATTATCGGCTTAAGATAAAGCAGAAAAAGTTCCCTGCCATCTTTCTCCTTGAACCGTTCTTCTAACGGACCGCACACCTTTGTATATGTCTCGATAAACCGTTCCATGATGAGGCGCATATTCAGCTTTCCGTCTTCGACAAAGGCATTCTTAGCAAGTTCCCCTTCCCTCGAGAAGACACTGTTTTTCATCTCTTCCTCTGAAAGGAACAGGTTATACAGCCTTGTTTCAAATATCCTGTTGGCAACTCGTACAGTGTTATGGTCATTTCTGATAAGCCCATACATCTGCATTTGAACTATATCTTCCTGGTCGGGATTCCAAGTCAATCTTGTTCCCTCCATCAAAATACTCCTTATTGATGCTTTAATAGCGGGACGCTCATTCAGATTCTTTGTGATTGATTCAAATAATGTATTGTTTTCAGCAAGAATGAGCTTCACAGCCTCATCAATCCCATAACCGGTCCACGCCTGTGATAATGTCATATTTTTAACAACATCTTTATCTATCAGCTCACATATACGACTTACAAGAAAAGGATATCCGTTTGTGTACTCCCTTATCGACTTAGCAATCGCTGCTGTATCCATTCCCGAGTGATGCTCAGCTTCATACTCATCAAGCATGCCCTTAATACCGGCCTCTGACAAGCTCATATCAATATCAAAATCTGCCGCGATATTCCAGGGGCTGTTTAGCTTATGTTCATCATTCGGACGGATTTTCAATTTAAGATGCTTTACATCTGTTACACCGGCAAGGATAACTGATTGAAATGTTGGAATCTCTTCTGTATCCCTACTGATATATCCATCACGAAGCAGTGCCAAAAAATCAAGGAAAACCTGATTATTCGTTGCACTGTCAACCTCATCGATAAACATGACGACAGGACGGTCTGTCTTGTTACACCATCGACGAATGACCCTCATCAAATCTTCAAGTTTATTATCCCTTTGTGTTATAAAACATTTTAATTGTTCAATTATCTCTTCTGGAATTCTAATTAATTCATATTCAAGCTTATTCAGGATCAGCCCTACAAAGCCACTGCAAAACTTCTCTTCTGTTTCAAATGAAGCATTTCCCAAACCTTGGAAATCTAAATTGAGGACTTCGTATTCCGTTCCTAATTCTCTTCTAAGAGCAAATAATGTTGTAGTCTTCCCATATTGCCTGGCCCGATTGATTGTAAAATACTTTCCGGCATCTACAAGCTTCTTGATTTCTTTTACTCTCTCGGAGAGATCAACCATATAATGTTTTGACGGTATACATACTGCAGTTGTGTTAAACTGTTTCATTGAAAGCTCTCCTTTCGAAATGACCGGGTGGTGGGCAGATACCCTTAACTTTCTGATCAAGAAAGTGTTATATCATTTTACAATTCCTTAATGTGCGCAAGGTCTTTTAGATAAAAATTTTTCAGGCAATATAGCCTGCTTTTATTTCTTTTTCTTTTCCTTTAATTGTTTTTTTATCGGAGCATTGTCAATAGCAAGTCCTATGATTGGCAGAAAAATAACACCGATTCCGAATAGAATTCCGAT
>CACYCJ010000149.1 GCA_902772925.1 uncultured Lachnospiraceae bacterium | reverse complement strand
TCATCTTGTCAGCTGTCTCGAAGAACTTATCCCAGTCAGCAACTGCTGCCTGAACAGTATCAAGATCTGCGCTTCCAAGAACTTCTTTAGCTATATCATTTCTGTAAACGAAACATCCAGGAGTTGCCTGCCATGTTACACCCTTAAGCTCGCCATCGATTGTAGCATAATCAACAGTGTAGCTGTATGCCTGTGAATAGTCATCAGCTGTAATGTTAACTTCTGATACAGGGATGATGTAATCTGACTGAAGGAAGTAAAGAGCTACGTCGTTATCGCAAGCGATGATTGAAGGATAGTTGTCGCCACCAGCATTGATTGCGTTCTCGATAGCTGTCTTGTACTCGTCTGATGTTCCACCAAGACCAAGGTTAACGTAATTTACGAGATCCTTGTACTCAGGATATGCATCATAGAAGTAGTTAAGTCTGTCACCAAGCTCTGTGTTCCAAGAATAAACATTGATCTTAGTAGACTCATCAACTTCGAAAGTATCAGCTCCGGTAGCTTCTGTGGTTGTATCCTCATCTCCACCAGTTGCTTCTGTAGTAGTCTCATCTCCGCCAGTAGCCTCTGTAGTATCAGCAGGTGCCTGTGTTGTTGTCTCTGTCTTTGTTCCACAAGCTACGAGAGAAACGCCCATAGCAAGTGCTAATGATAAAGCTAAAGCTTTCTTAAACTTTTTCACAAAAAAAACCTCCTTTTATTTTATGTGAATTTTTTCAGATCAACTTAATCCGCAGTTCATACCCGACCGGCAATTATAATCAATAACCCGAGGTCATTAAAGCCAACTGAACGATTAGATACTCGCTACTCTTAAATCGTCTGAACAATAATGCAAAGCTGATTGTAATTTTGTGCTTTGCCCATACTAATTTATCGCATACTTCCTGCGACATAGGCCCATTATAGGACATATTAAACAACTTGGCAAGTGTTTTTTTATGTTTTTACCCTATTTTTTTATGCAACATTTATAAAATGCCTTGATATACGACCTCTTTTGCACACATTTTGTTTGATTTTCGGTCATATTTTGGTCACATTAGTTGATTTCTTTGTCCAAAAAATCCATAATAAACTCAGCCGTTTCCTTAGGATCGTAGGTAAAAAGTTCAGGCGGACCCGACACCTCGACGCATTTTACATTGGGATATTTTCCGAAATAAGCCAGTCTTTCCTTATTTACAGCCGATACATAATCTACGGCATTTCCGTTTGTTGCTACCGACTCAAGCTGCTCCGCTATATAGCTGTCATCCTTTGCATACGGCTCCATCAGTGAGTTCGTCACTATTTCCAGTACCGGAATATTATCGGGGAAGCCCGCATTCTTCGCTTTAAGGGCGTTATCCACCATTTTAAGATCTTCGTTATACATATCTTCCGTATAGAAATACTTGGCGCGGAGAGCTTTTCTCATAAGCATCTGCTTTTCCGTGTATACAGCATGATAATTCTCTATATCATTGCTTACAAGCAGCCTGTTGGCGCCTATCGAGGTGGCTTTTACCATAAGCCATTTGCCTATTCCGGCGTAGCGTTCCTCGGTAATGCCGTCATATTCATCCGCATATTCGCTTCCTATACCGATAATGCCTTCAACCTCATCAGGATATGTGATTGCCCAGTAGGATGCGAATATTCCTCCTGTTCCGCACCCGACAAGCACATACGGTCCCTCAGTCTTCGTCTCAGCCAATACCTTTCTGTAAAGATCCACTATCGAGTCTATATCCTTCGCCGAACCGTTGCTCTCGGAAAGACCGTTACCGCTTCTATCCACATATACAATATTCACCGACTCTCCCAGCTCTGCGACCAGAGGCTGTATATCCACAACCGCTTCGGTTATCCCGCTGTCATGCAGTATTACAAGAGTTTTATCCGCTTCTTCCGATAAAGACTTAAAGATATGCAGCTCCTTTCCGTCTATCGTCACATATTCCCCGGGAACTTCAGCCAGATATACCGTTTCTTTCTTTAATTTACTCACATGATTTATATATATTATGATGAAAACCAGAAAATTGATGAGGAACATTCCGACAAACAGAATGACCAATAT
>CACYCJ010000148.1 GCA_902772925.1 uncultured Lachnospiraceae bacterium | reverse complement strand
TCTTAGTAGTAAGTTACTTAACATTGTACCGAACTTATCCAAACAAGAGATATTCCGCTTTGAGTCTCATGGCGACGTCATTAATGTAACACATGCAAGAAACTACATCCGTATAGCCAAGGCAAACCCGACAGTACAGTTTGCCGCATGGACGAAGCGTTTTGATATATGGAATGATGCTATAAATAAGGAGGGCAAGCCCGCCAATTTAAAGGTGGTCTATAGCAGTCCTATGGTAAATAAACCGCTTGACATAAGGGATAAGTATCCGTTTGTTGATACGATATTTACCGTGTATGAAAAGGGAGTTGAAGCACCAGATCAAATCCCTTGTCAGTGTGGGCCTGGCTCTTGTAATAGATGCCGTCAGTGCTATACAAGAGACGGTATGGTTGCTGAAACATTAAGATAAGTTGACAATAAACAAAAAGGAGAATAGTATGAAAGCGTACAAACTCATGAGAATGAAGAAAGATGGAAAGGTGTACCCGCTGTTCATTGACAAGACTACCCCGACAAAATTCGGGGAGTGGTTGCCAGCTGAATGTCATCCTACTAAAGGATTTGCGGTGAGACAAGGATGGCATTGCTGCTTCACACCTTATGCACCGCACCTTAAGGAAACTCTCTCTAATGGAGAGCAGAGGGTATGGGTAGAGGTTGAAGTAGAAGACTACTCTACCTACGACAGACCGGAGTCACAGGGAGGCGCATGGATCCTCGCTAACAGAATGAAGGCAATTCGTATTATCACTATGGACGAGGCTGCTGCTATAAGGGCGGCCTCTTGACAAAATAATAGAGGAGGACAAGTGATATGAAATATAAAGATTTAGACCTTAGACATTTAAGAGAAGTATGCGACATAGATTTTGCCCACTACACTTATAAGCGTGGTCAGTGCAGTTGCTGCTATGGCCCAAAGGATTTGCCGTCTATGTATTGGAGGCATCGCAAGGTTCTTGTGGATGTGGATTATAATGATATCTCATACATCTTATTCAAGAATGCAGACAACGGTGGCGGGATCCGTAGAGCTAATGATGAATTAGATCGTATCGAATTTATCGAATGGAATTTAACAAACGAACAACTTGATAAGGTAATTGCAGAATTAAAAAGACAAGTTGGCGATGAATATGATGTGATTTATCCAGAGAGCAAACATGTATGTATAAAGTTAGTACGCAAGGAGGAAAAGTAAATGAATAAATATGAAATACGTGTTGATGGTAGACTGTACGAGGTTTCCAGAGGAGATGAAAGAAAAGACGAAATTATGCCGATACTGGAAAGCATATATGGTAAGGAACATGTAACATGTAAGAAATTAAGAAAAAACAGTAACATGTATAAATGGAATTGATGGAGGAAATCAAAATGGAATATCGCAAGTATACGATAATGGAAAATTACAATAGCGCATATGACGGTTTTAAATTGAATATTTTGAAATTCAACGAATGTTTGGAACGTACAAAAATAGTTGCAAAAGCAAATAGTGAAGAAGAAGCAAAAAAGATCATCGATAAATTGGAGGAAAACGTATGAGATATTATTTCACAGACTTTTTCAATTGGGAGCAGCCGAAGATTGATCAGCTCCGTAAGGAAGGTAAGTACGTTTATTCCGTAATTGATGATGAGGGAGAACATTATTCTATCAGAAGATGGGGAATCTGTAATAGATTTGCTTTCCTTGTTACGGACGTAGATATCATACCGGCTGATGAAGAATTGATAACGGATGAAGAGTTTATTGCTCTTAATGGTAAAGAAGACAACTGTCTCGCAACTCCATTTAAGGATGTATCAGCAGAATGTGCAGCTCTTCAGCGCGGATACGAAAAGAATCGTGATGAAATAAGGAGGAGATACGAATGAATATTGATTTAATTTACAACGAAATAGTTAAATTGCTCAACGATAATAATCTTTGGGCGGAGGTCGGTATTGACCCGATTAGTTACACAATAGAGATTGAGATCCGTCGAGGAGATTGGAAGCACAGTCATTTGCGTGCTAACTATTTAGTTAGCACTTATCTTAATTCCAAAGGAATCCGCTTCATTAATAGCGAGCAGGAAACAGAGAACGATGGCTCTGATACCTATTCAGCTATTCATTACTATAGGTTATTAAATGTCGGGCAGATTTCATAACGGTACCTATAGTGTAAGGGAATTTCAACGCCTACTGCGTGACAACGGTTTTGAGTTTGTCCGACAGAAGAATGGCCATCGTATTTATAGGCGTGGAAATGAAACATTATCGTTACCAACTCATAGTGCAGCGCAGACAACGCTACATGATTTAATTAAACAATACAACCTGAAAAAGGAGAGATAAGTATGGATGATTTTAAGTCTATAATGGAAGCGCAACAGTATGCCGCAAGAGGAATAAGTAAGTATAATAGTGAGATCGCTATGGTAGAAGGAAAACCAAGTTTTCTTTGTTGCACAGGAATACCTCTTGAGGAAAGACTTAGAGCACCTATCGAAAATGCTGTTCTTGATTTTTTAAATGAACTTGGAGTTGATGACAGCGAAGATTTGGCTGTAGATATCGGAGCGGAAGTTTGTAGTACGCTTATAGATGTAATAGAGAAACGAGCAGATGTAAATATTATTTGTCCATGGGTGGATTATTAAAGGAGGCATTTATGTATACATTAAAACAGTTAAGAACTCTTCAGGCAAAGACAGCTAAGATCCTTGAACAAGCAAGAGACAAAGGAGATCATGAAGTGTACGCTGCGGCATTTAGTTTGTATCAAACTTGTATGCAGAAACAGTATGATCTCGAAGAT
>CACYCJ010000147.1 GCA_902772925.1 uncultured Lachnospiraceae bacterium | reverse complement strand
TACGGATGCTGCCTTTGCAACTCCCGGGGATACCGAATAAAAATACATAATGGTATCGAAGGAAGAAGAGCATTCTTCGGAGTGAAAGAATTTAACAATGAAAAACAGCGGCACGGGGAATGAAGGAATTTCCCGTGCTTTTTGAATAAAATTGAATGAATCAGGAGTAATGTAGCTTTTTATGGATAAAAGCAGAGTGCTGTGATATTATTGATGGTAGTCAGGTGCATTGATAAGCATCATAGATGTAGTATAGAAAAATTATAGAAAACATAAATTGCTGATATAAGACATAAGAGGAAATATTTATGAAGTGTATAAAATGTAACAGTGAAATTCCTAAAAATGTCGCCTTTTGTCCTTATTGCGGTTTTGCAATGGGTGAACATAAAGAAGATATTTATGAAAAGGAAGAGCTATATTCAGACGGTGAATCCTCCGGTGAACCGGGGACAGAGGTGCCCCAAAAAACAGGAGAACTTAGTTCATACTCCGAAAATGCAGATGCTCAGACCCGTGATGATTACTATGAAAACTATGGTAACGGAAGTAACAATGATCGTAGTTACGAGGGATATGATTCGGCCGGAAACTATGATGATTATGACGACTATGATGATTATGACGATTCACGGGATTTTGACGACGGATATGTAGATGACGACGGTTATAATAATGCCCGTAATTATCGTGATGATCGTAATTACAGAGAAGAACGGAGTCAGACAGGTACACGGAATGACCGTGGAAGCAGGGATGGCCGAAATAATTCTGATGATCGGAGTGAAAGAAACTACAGAAATGACAGTGGCTACTACGAAGATAGCGGACGAAGCAGCCGAAACGGTTCCGGACGGGGAAAAGACGGCGATTATCACGACAGCAGAGATTCCCGCGACAGAAGAGATTATCACGACAGCAGAGATTCCCGCGACAGAAGAGATTATCACGACAGCAGGGACTCACGAGATCGTAGAGATTACCACGACAGCAGAGAATCCCGCGACAGAAGAGACTACCATGACAGAAGAGAATCCCGCGACAGAAGCGACTACCGCGAGAGCAGAGATTCGCGCGACAGAAGCGACTATCGCGACAGCAGGGATTCTCATGGGTATAGAAGCTATAGGGACGATATAGATGAAATGTCCGATAAATCAAAGGTAGCTACGGCTGCCCTGGTATTGGGACTTGCTGCACTTCTTACGGCCGCATTCGGAATCGGCGTGCTCCTTGCCATTGCCGGAGTTGTGATAGGCATAGCCGCTCTTGTAGGCATTTCAAAAACAAAGCAGGTCGGTAAAGGAAAAGCTGTTACGGGAATTGTTATGTCAACTATAACGTTACTTCTCCTGCCTGTGTGGATCATAATGTGGACTACCATGATAGCACTTGCGGTTGTGGGATCTGCAGTAAGTAATAAAGGAAATGAGCCTACAACGGCTATCATCCGTGAAGATACCACCGAGACAACAACCGATAATATGACAACCGAGGTGATTTCCACGGAAAGCACTACCGTGACGACCACGGAGACCACCACGGAGACCACGACGGAAGAAACGACAGAGACTACCACTCAGACAACGGAAACAACGACGGAAAAAACAACGGAAACAACGACGGAATATGTATTCGATATTCAGGATATTATTGACTTCTTCACGCCTGATAAGCCGGATGATCCCTATAAGGATCAGAAAAAGAATGATGTTTCCTCAGCTAAAGCAATCCGTACACTTACCAATACGGCTCTTGCCAGCGGGACCATCAAAAATGAAATAACGAACAACGGATATGTAGGCAAGTATATAACGCTTGATAATGCATTTTACAACTCACTGCCTGAAATGTATAAATCGTATGTTTCCGATATACCTTACCCCGAATACACGGCTAAGGGCGCTGATGTTTTCCAGATATACATAGCAAGCGATTACAGCGTAAGTGTATATACCTGTGATCTGGATACCGGGACAAGGTGGGAGCTCACGCCGCAGACAAGCGATGAGTATAAGTAGAGAAAGGATGGTGTCTGAGTGTCATTATTCGGAATAAAGGATAAAGAACTGGACGGCATAGTGAATTCCGTTAGGGTAGATCTTTCCAACAATTACAAGGATAATGCTGTCGAAAACATTCAGAAGCTTAAACAGAGACTGGAAGAAAGAAAGGAAGCCGGGACCATTAAGGACAAGGTATACGAGCATTATGGCAAGCTGCTTCGCGAATTTGAAAATGATGTGAAGGATTTTAAAAGAACATATTGAGTCAAATGGGCGATTATGTTAAAATCAAGAATGTGTATGGAAGGACACATGTTTTCTTATGGAGGGTTTAGAAAAATGAAAAAAAGACTGGTCACCAGAAGTGATTTTGACGGGCTTGTATGCGCAATGCTGCTTAAGGAAATGGATCTTATCGAGGAGATAAAGTTTGTTCATCCCAAGGATGTTCAGGATGGAAAGATAGAACTCAGTGAGAATGATATCACTACGAATCTGCCTTATGATCCCAGGGTGGGGCTTGCATTCGATCACCATGAAAGCGAGCTTCTCAGAAATGATCCTGAGAGCTTTAAGGGCAAATATATAATTGACGGAAATGCAAGGTCTGCAGCCAGAGTCGTTTACGAGTATTACGGCGGAAAGGAACGCTTTACAAAGGTATCCGATGAGATAATGATAGCCGTTGATAAGGGTGACAGCGCTGATTTTACGGAGGAAGAGATACTTAATCCTACAGGATGGGTTCTTATGAATTTCCTGATGGATGCCAGAACGGGACTCGGAAGATTTCACGATTTCAGAATATCAAATTATGATCTTATGATGGAGCTTATTGATTACTGCGTGGATCATTCCATTGATGATGTTCTTAAGCTTCCCGATGTAGAAGAAAGAGTTAAAATGTACTTTGAACAGCAGGATAAGTTCAAGGAACAGCTCAGCAGGATAACAAGGATTGAAGATAAGGTCGGTATTATCGATCTTCGAAATGAAGAGGTTATTTATACCGGCAACCGTTTTATGGTTTATGCAATGTATCCTGAAATCGAGATATCCGTTCATGTAAGCTGGGGCTTCAAGAAGCAGAATACCGCAGTTATGATAGGAAAATCCATTATCAATAAGAATTCAAAGGTTGATATCGGTGCGCTTTGTCTTTCATACGGTGGCGGCGGCCACATGAATGCAGGAACCTGTCAGCTGGATAATGACAAGATAGATGCCGAGCTTCCTACGATAATTGATAAGCTGAACGGAAAAGTGGCGATATAAGAATTAAAATATGATAAAAAAAGGCAATTCGAAATGAGGTTTTGAATTGCCTTTTTCTTACCCTTTCGGAAACTGAAAATAAAAAAATAGTTTCTTGACTTTTGGCTTAAAAACTTATACAATGGAAACTGAAGATATAAAACGAGTTTCCAAACGGCGCCAAAAGAAAAAATTGCAGAAGAAATTTTTATTCGGCAGCCGGGAAAGGAGCAGATTGTTGAAGGAACCGCTTAACGAAAGAGAAAGATTATATGAGGCTGTTCTGGAGCTTTTTAACAAAAAAGGTATCAAATTCACTATGGATGATATCGCAAAAGAGCTCGGGATCAGTAAAAAGACTATTTATACCTACTGCGAGGATAAGGAAACATTGTTTCTGGAAACCGTGGATTACTGCTTTGACGGAATAAAGGAAGCGGAGCTTGCAGTTGCGGGAGATGAAAGTCTTTCGACACTCCAAAAGCTGGAGAAGATACTCGGAGTTATGCCTGATCAGTACAAAGATATTGATTTCGGCGGAATGTATATGATGCGTGACAAATACCCGAAGATATACAGGCAGGTGGCTTTACGCCTCGAAAGTGGCTGGGATGTGACTATAAGTCTTATAGAAAAGGGGATTGCCGAAGGGGTTATCAGGAATTTTTCCGTGCCGATATTCAAGGTGATGCTTGAATCATCACTGGAGAGATTCTTCCAGCAGAATATCCTGTATGAAAGCAGGATGACATACCAGGAGGGGCTTGAAGAAGTAATACGTATACTGATGTACGGAATAATCAGGGGAGACAGCATTCAGCGTCCGGTCGCGTGACACGAAAAGCTATGGCAAAATATATTATATCGAAATATTAATCGGAAATAATACCGGAGACGATAACGAAAATATTAACAAAAAACAAAGGAGACAGTGAGAAGAAAACAAGAATCAGGAGGGGTAGCAAATGGCTGAAAGAATTTATATCAATGACGGATGGGGTTTTACGGAAGAATATACGGATGCATTAAATGATGCGAAATGTCCGGTTAAGCTTACGAAGGTGAGAGTTCCGCATACGGTTAAGGAGCTTCCTTATAACTGTTTTGATGCGGGAATGTACCAAATGCTGAGTGGATACAGAAAGGTCATAAAGGCACCGAAGGAATGGGAAGGAAAGACAGTTCTGCTTACCTTTGATGCGGTAGGCCACGAGGCAACAGTTTACATAAATGGAAGAGAAAAAATAAAGCACAGCTGTGGATATACGGCCTTTACGGTTGACATAACTGATGAACTTATCATTGGCAAGGATAATATCATAGTAGTCAGATGTGACAGCAGGGAAAGCCTGAATGTTCCGCCCTTCGGCTTTGTTATTGATTATATGACTTACGGCGGTATTTACAGGGATGTATATATCGATGTAAAGGATGATTATTATATTTCCGATGTATTTGCAAGACCGGTTATACCGGAGGATATTGAGCTCCCCGGTGCGGAGTTTGGAAATATGAAGGACAAGCTAAGGAACTTCACATTCGAAGGAAGCATTGATTCAAATGTAGAGATAAGCGGAAGGAATGCTGACGGTGAGGCAGGACTTCCCGAAAATATGAAGATAGTTCAGGAGCTTGTATGTAAAAAATGCGGCAGGACAGTTGCTAACTGCCAAACAGAGGCTGATTCGACCGAGTTGGAGATTACTCTTGACTATGATGAGGCAAGACTCTGGGATGTGACCAGCCCCTGGCTGTATACGCTTCATACGAAGCTTTTAAAGGACGGGGAAAAGATTGATGAAAGAACTGATACCGTAGGCTTCAGAAGCTCACAGTTCAGAAAAGACGGTTACTATCTTAACGGCCGTAAGCTTAAGATCAGGGGCCTCAATCGTCATCAGGCTTACCCCTATGTGGGATATGCAATGCCAAAGTCCATGCAGAGAATGGATGCCGATGTGCTTAAATTCGAGCTCGGACTGAATGCCGTGAGGACGTCGCATTATCCCGATTCTCAGTATTTCATCGAGAGATGCAACGAGATAGGCCTTCTGGTATTTACCGAGATTCCCGGCTGGCAGCATATAGGAGATGACGAGTGGAAGAATCAAGCTGTTCGTAATGTTCGCGAAATGGTGACGCAGTACAGAAATCATCCTTCGATCATTCTCTGGGGAGTGAGGATAAATGAGTCTGTAGATTGTGATGAGCTCTACACGAGGACTAATGCCCTTGCTCATGAGCTCGATCCTACAAGGCAGACCGGCGGTGTGAGATACATTAAGAAGAGCAGTCTTTTGGAGGATGTTTACACATTTAATGATTTCAGCCATACGGGAAAGAACGCAGGCTGTGAAAAGAAGAGAAATGTTACACCGGATCCGGATAAGCCTTATCTGATAAGCGAATACAACGGTCATATGTTCCCGACCAAGACATTTGATAACGAAGAACACAGGCTTGAGCATGCTATACGCCACGCAAATGTTCTTGAAAGCGTAAATGAAAATAAAGATATCTGCGGAAGCTTCGGCTGGTGCATGGCTGATTATAACACTCATAAGGATTTCGGAAGCGGCGACAGGATCTGCTACCACGGCGTTTTGGATATGTTCAGAAATCCCAAGATGGCAGCGTATATATATGCGGTAAATCAAAATCTGCATCCGATCCTTGAAGTGAGCTCTTCAATGGATATAGGAGAGCATCCCGCAGGAGACAGAGGAAATGTTTATATCTTTACTAACGCTGACAGTGTAAGGATGTATAAAAATGGTTATCTTCTCAAGGAATATACACACAAGGATACAACCTACAGGAATCTCAGATATCCGCCCATACTGATAGATGATTATGTCGGGGATATGCTCGAAACAGAGGAAGGCTTTTCCAAGTCAAAGGCTAAAGATGTAAAAAAAGTCATTAACTATATCGCGATAAACGGAATGGTGCATCTGACTCCCGAAGTGCTTCTTAAGATGGGCAAGGCTCTTACCGTTCATGGCCTGAAATACGAGGATGCGGTGCAGCTTTACGGAAAATATGTAGGAAACTGGGGTGGAGAAGGAGCAGTCTTCAAGTTTGAGGCGGTTAAGGACGGCGAAGTAGTAAAGACGATAGTAAAGACAACCTTTAAGACTGTTTCGATAGATGTAAATGTAAGCAGCACAACACTTGCAGAAGAGCACAGCTATGATGTTGCTGCAGTAAGAATAAGGATTGTTGATGAGAACGGTAATGTAGTTCCCTACTTCAACGGAGTACTCAGCGTAAAGGCCGAGGGAGCGATTAAGCTGATAGGACCGGAACACATAAATGCTGCAGGAGGAATGGGCGGCGTATATGTAAAAACAACAGGAAAGTCCGGTACGGGCAAGCTGACTATAAAGCTTCCGGCAGAGTATGAATATCTCGGTGAAGGTGCGACTGAGGAAATTACATTCAATGTAAAGGCTGACAAGTGATGACATAGGGGTTACGAACGGGAGGTAGAAAATATGAAACTTACTTTGAAGGAAAAGATAGCATATGGCATCGGCGCAGTCGGCAAGGATATGGTCTATATGCTGTCAGCAAGCTATGTACTGTATTATTTTCAGGATATTTTAGGCGTAAATGCGATAGCTATGGGTATCATACTCATGATCGCAAGAGTATTCGACGCATTTAACGATCCCCTCATGGGAATCGTGGTTGCCAAGACACAGACCAAATGGGGTAAGTTCAGACCCTGGCTTTTAATCGGAACCGTGACAAATGCTGTGATCCTGTTTGTAATGTTTGCGGCTCCGCCCGCACTTAACGGTAAGGGACTGGTGGCATATGCAGCCATAACCTACATTTTATGGGGTGTTACCTATACAATGATGGATATACCTTACTGGTCGATGATACCCGCATTTACAAGCGGCGGTAAGGAAAGAGAGAACCTTTCGGCACTGGCAAGATCCTGTGCGGGAGTGGGTTCGGCCATTATCACCATCATAACCGTTATGGCGGTTGCTGCACTCGGTAATGCTGCAACAAACAGAAGTGTCAGGACTACCGTAGATCTGGATTCTTCAAAGGATAATATTACCGTATATGTTATCGAGGTTGATGAAAAGGATAATCCCACCGGTAATGTTCTTGAACTTACGGGAAGTGACAGAAATATAAAGGTAAGTCTTGTTGCCTCCGATACGGAGCTTAAGGATGGCTTTATCTATAGTGAGAGCAATTCGGATTATACTATAGATATAGGCGGATTTCCCGTTGATAAGAGTATCAGTACTATGAACTTTGCAATGGATTCGGCTTCCTCCGGAGAAGCAGCTCTGACGATATCCGTGAGCAGCGAAAACTATAAGTCGATCGGTGAAAGAACCGGAGACATCGACATAAGCATTTCCTCGACAAAGCAGGTTGAAAGATACGGCTTTAAGTATTTTGCGCTTATCGTTGCGATAATCTTTGTCGTATTCACACTTATAACCTGTATAGGCATAAAGGAAAAGTCGACAGTAGATATGAAGACCGCATCTGTCGGAGAAATGTTCAAGGCTCTTATCCAGAATGATCAGGCCATGACGATGGTTATAACCATTGTACTTGTAAATACCGCAACCTACATCGTATCAAATCTTCTGATCTATTTCTTCAAATACGATCTGGGCGGAACAAACTGGCAGGGTAATTATACACTTTTCAATACCTTTGCCGGAGGAATGCAGATAGTGGCAATGATGCTGTTCTTCCCTCTGCTCAGAAAATTCCTCAGCACACTTAAGGTATTTGATGTTGCAATCGGCTCTTCGGTCGTTGGTTATATAATCCTTCTCATTATGGCGCTTCTTGGAGTTAAAAATGTGTACGCATTCTTTGTACCCTGCTTCTTTATAATGTCATCGGTAGGTGTGCTGAATGTACTTGTGACCGTATTCCTTGCAAATACGGTAGATTACGGCGAACTTAAGAATAACCGAAGAGATGAGTCAGTCATCTTCTCGATGCAGACCTTCGTGGTAAAGCTTGCCAGCGGTATAGCGGCACTGGTTGCAGCCGTAAGCCTTGCAATCTTTGATATAAGCGATTCAAATGC
>CACYCJ010000146.1 GCA_902772925.1 uncultured Lachnospiraceae bacterium | reverse complement strand
CTATCAGTCCTACCACAATATAGTAATAGGGCATACGTCCAATATAATTTCCTTAATGATGAGCGTATTTTAACCCTTTCAAATGAGAAAGTTGACGACTTATGGGATAATGATGTGTTTACAATCGTAACCTTGGGTAGGATTGATCCGGTGAAGCGCGTATCCGATATTCCACGTATATGTAGAGAAATTCTGGATAAGGGATTGAAATTAAAATGGATCGTTATTGGTGGCATAGCAGTGCAGGATGAGTACCAACGTTTGATGGAGAATGTGGAAAAGTGTCATGTTCGGGATAATGTGTTTATCATAGGGAACAGACCCAATCCATATCCCTATCTAAAACACTGTAATCTTCTTGTTAGCCTTTCCAAATCAGAAACGTTCAATAACACTCTAACTGAGGCCAAGATATTGGGAGTTCCTGTTGTTACTACCGATTATCCTTGTGCATATGAAAGTGTCGAGAATAATAAGGAAGGGCTTGTTGTCAGTTTTGATGATATCGTGCCTGCGATTGTTAAGATGCTTGACAATGAAACAGACACGTATTCTTCAATTAAGAAGCATCTGTCATCATTTAAGTATGACAAGGAAGTTTTACTACGACATCTATACACGAACATACTCAATTAGAATTCTATATGGCTTTAAAAATTGCTATAGTAAATACACTTCCTGTGCCATCGGGTAATGCTTCGGTTAACCGATTCCTTGGCTATGGGAAGGAGTTGGTCAAGATGGGAAATCAAGTTGATATACTGACTTCTGCAAGATGTGATAACTGTAAGATAGATGATATGAATATCATATCATGTGGAATTGGTACATCATTGATTGGGGCTTTGTGGAGAATAATTCGTAATGTAAGAAAAGGCGGATATGATGCCGTTATTGTAATAACTAATAGTCTTTTATTGATCTATCCCCTTTGGCTCGCTTGTAAATATGGAGGTGTAAAGTACTTGCAAGAGAAAAGCGAATTCCCGTTTGTCTTAATGAAAAAAGGATTGCTGAGCAAGTTATATGCTAAGTTTTATGTTAATACGACATATAAATTGTTCGATGGCCTCATTGTTATGACTAAACCGCTGATGGAGTACTTCCAATCTAAGGTGAGGAAGACTTGTAAGTTGTTTGAAATGCCAATGACCGTGGATACAGATCGTTTCAATATTGATAAAGATTCTACGGAATATGGAGACTATATTGCATATTGCGGTAATATGGCAGGAAATAAGGACGGAGTTGTTAATTTGGTAACTGCGTTCAATCTGGCTTCCCCTCATATTGGAGAAGTAAAACTCCTACTGATTGGAGACTCCGATAATCAACAAGACATGGATGCTATTGTTAGAGAAGTGAAGCAAACTAAAAACCCCAATATAGTCTTCTATGGTAAAGCTTCTAGAGAACAAATGCCTGCTCTTTTGAAGAATGCAAAGGCACTGGCACTGGCACGACCTTCAAGTCTGCAATCTACGGGTGGCTTCCCTACAAAATTAGGAGAATATCTGGCTACAGGCAATCCTGTCGTGGTTACAAGTGTAGGTGATATACCCTTATATCTTAACAAGACCAACGCCTTTGTTGTGCCTCCAGATGATAATGGCGCCTTTGCAGATGCATTGTGTGAGGTATTTATGAATTATGATGAGGCTCTGAAGAGGGCTAAACAAGGACAGGAATTAGCAATATCTGTTTTTAGTTCAAAAAAACAATCTGAGCGGTTAAATACTTATCTTCAGTCTATTTTATGAGAATTGCACTTTTAGGAGATATCGCACTTTTTGGGCGGATGTCAGTAAATGATAATCCAAAGTTATCTGAGTACTTTCAAGATATTGCAACTTACCTTAGTCATTTTGACTATGTAGTTGGTAATTTGGAGACGCCATTTTCTGTTGCAAAAAAAACAAAGGGCGCAAAATCTGCTTATATATGTTCTGACATTGAGAATGTTCAGATATTAAGGCAATTGCATATTAATTCTGTTTGTCTTGCCAATAATCATATGTTTGATTTTGGTGGGGAAGGATATGAAACAACCAAACGGGTACTCTCGGGAAATGATATAGACTATTTTGGAACAGAAGGAAAGGATGTTAAGGTGGATTTTAATGGAAATAAGTTGGCTTTTTCCGGCTTTTGTTGTTATTCAACCAATCCTTTGCAATGCGTCCCTTATGGTTCGTATGGAGTAAACTCCTTCAGCTATCCAATGGCTCGGCAAATTTTAAGAAATAATGCTGAAAGCGGGTATCTAAATGTCTTTGCGGTTCATGCAGGACTAGAGCATGTGAATTATCCATCGATAGATCATATTAGAATAGCTAGAAAGTTGTCCGAGGAGGCTCCTTATATTTATTATGGTCATCATCCTCATGTGATTCAAGGGTTAGAAGAACATAATGGATCTCTGTTGTCATATTCTTTAGGCAATTTCTGCTTCGATGACATATATACCAAGGCCTCAGGTTGCAAGCCTCTAGTAACGCTAACTGAGAATAATAGGCATGGTGTAATTCTAGAATTGAATATAGAAAACAATAAGGTTATAAGTTGGCGTGAACAAGTAATATACAATGCCAGAGGTGAGAGGATGGAATTGATTAAAGAATATGATTCGCTCAAAGTTTATAATGAGGCAGTTGTAAACTGTATAATGGAAGCACAGGTTTATAACACTAAAAGAAAGAAGTTGCTTGATGATTGGATGGCAGAGAGAAAAACTATGCGTAATTTTATGTGGTATGTAAGGCGACTAAGACCACAATACGTTAAGCTTATTCTTGATGGTAGAAGAAATGAAAATTTGTATAAAGATAATATAAAGAAATACGTAGATGGATTATAAAAAAATTGTGGGTAATCAGGATAAGAGATTGAAAATCCTGAGTTTACTAAGTTGGGTGCCCGATGCTATCATGTTAAGAATTCAGTATCGTATTAAGTTCGGCTTTTGGCCAGACTTCAAACACCCTAAACGATATACTGAAAAATTGCAGTTATATAAGATGAAATATCGCAACCCTGTTATGGGGCAGTGTGTTGACAAGTATGAAGTGAGAGCATATGTAGAGAGGAAAGGGCTCGGGAATATTTTAAATCATTGCTATGGAGTATATGATAATGCCAATGATATTGATATTGATAGCCTACCTAACTCTTTTGTGGCTAAAACGACAGATGGAGGAGGTGGTCTTAATGTCATTATAGTAAGGGATAAGAATTCTTTAGATAAAGAGCAATTTAGAAAAGACCTGAACCATTGGAAAGGAAATCTGTTTAAAATGGATCCAGGGCGTGAGTGGGCATACACTCAGATGAAATCGTCTCGTATTATTGTTGAGGAGTTACTTGAAGATGATACAACAGGTGATGGGTCTATTGATGATTATAAACTGATGTGTTTCAATGGAAAGTTCCGTTGTCTTTGGGTTGATAAAGGAAGGTATAGTGATCATCATAGAGGGTTTTGGGATGAAAACCTCAATTTCTTAAAGGGCGTATATAGCGACCATGATACATTCGAAAATCCTCCTGCTTTACCTGAGAATATGAATGAAATGGTAGCAATTGCAGAAAAGTTATCGGAAGATTTCCCTTATGCAAGAGTTGATTTATATAATATTAAAGGGAAA
The DNA here is from genome assembly GCA_902772925.1 of uncultured Lachnospiraceae bacterium. Lineage (GTDB taxonomy): Bacteria > Bacillota > Clostridia > Lachnospirales > Lachnospiraceae > Eubacterium_Q. The sequence goes on along the minus strand of CACYCJ010000146.1, from coordinate 952 downwards.
ATATATTTTGGGGAGATTACTTTTTATCCATGGAGTGGTTATGTAAAGTTTACTCCAGATGAGTTTGATTATACTTTGGGATCTTATTTTACTGAATATTAGCATTATGGCTCTTGAAAAGAAAATAATAGCACTGCTTACAAACAACGATGATGATGTCTATTGCTTTCGAAAGGAGCTCATCGAGGCGTTGATTGCTGACGGGTTTCAGATGCTCATATCATGTCCTGATGGACCGAAGTTCGAACTTATGAAGGATATTCCGTATATTTATGATAATGCTGAAATAGATAGACGTGGAACGAATCCGGTCAAAGACTTTAAATTGATGATGCATTATCATCAACTATTTAAGAAGTACAAACCAGCAGTTGTGCTGACATATACTGCAAAACCAAATGTATATGCAAGTATTGTGGCACACATGATGGATATTCCTGTGATAAATAATTTGACTGGTCTTGGCAGTGTAGTGAACGAAACTGGACTTATGAAGAGCTTCATCATGTGGCTCTTTAAACTTGCATATCGCAAGTCTGCTTGCATGATGTTTCAGAATGCAACAAATATGCAGGTGGCTTGTGATCAGGGAATGGTGAAGGGTAAGTATCGCCTTATTCCTGGAAGTGGTGTAGATACAGATCGTTATCTTTTGCAGCCATATCCAGAGGGGGGGGATGGAAAGAATGGTGCTCCAGTTGTATTTAATTATATCGGTCGTATTCTTCACGATAAAGGCGTAGATGACTATATAGAGGCCGCAAAGCGTATTAAGAAAGAATATCCACAGACGGAATTCAATATGCTTGGTTTCATAGAACCAACAGAAAGTCACTATGAACAGGATTTGGCTGAACTAGAGAAGCAAGATATAGTGAAATATCGTGGCAGTCAAAAAGATGTGAAGCCTTTCATTGCAAGAGCCCATTGTACTATTCATCCATCTACCTAT
>CACYCJ010000145.1 GCA_902772925.1 uncultured Lachnospiraceae bacterium | reverse complement strand
TTTCATTCCGGTGATTGCCTTGATAAGTAAAGCGCCGAGAAGTATAAGTACTATTCCGAGCATATAGCATACAAAGCTTACCCATTTAGCTTCAGGGAAAAATGCTCCTGCAAAAAGCGCTATAACCGGAAGCTTTGCTCCGCAGGGCATAAATGTTGTGAGCATTGCCGTAGCTCTTCTCTCTCTTTCATTTCTGATGGTTCGGCATGCCATTATTGCGGGAATTCCACAACCCGTTCCTATGATCATAGGAATTACGGACTTTCCGGAAAGTCCCACTCTCTTAAATATCGGATCGAGCACTACTGTTGCTCTCGCCATATATCCACAATCCTCAAGAAGAGCGATAAGGAAATACATTACCATTACAAGGGGAAGGAAACCGATAACCGCACCTACTCCTCCAATGATACCATCAACAAGAAGTGCATAGAGGAGAGGATTTGCATCAGCCATCTTTTCTCCTACCCAGCCCTGAAATGCTTCAATCCAGCCGACTAAAATATCTGCCAGCCAGGTTCCCACAGTCGTCTGTGAAATAAAGAATACAAGAAACATTACTCCCGCAAATATAAGGAGTCCGAAAAACGGATGTGTCAGCACTTTATCAATAGCATCGCCCTTTGTCTTGTCCTTTGTAAGAGTCTTTCGAACCTCCACCTCTTTAACAATGCCATTAACAAAATCAAATCTTCTTCTGTCCGCATCCTCTACGGATTTCTTATCCTGCAGGTCTACTTCACCCTCATCAAACGGAGCCTCCTGTTTTACACCTTCAAGTTCGGCAGCTGTCTTCACAACCTCCGAAAGCCCCTTGCCTTCCGTAGAAACTGTTTCGATGACCGGGCATCCCAGCTTATCGGAAAGCTTTTTTATATCTATTTTGTTGCCTTTTTTTTCATTAACATCGGTTTTATTAAGTGCAACAATAACGGGTATTCCAAGCTCCAGAAGCTGTGTTGTGAAAAACAGGCTACGGCTCAGGTTACCGGAATCTACGATGTTAATGATTGCGTCCGGATGCTCATTTTTAACATAAGCGCTTGTAATGCTTTCCTCGGAAGTGAACGGAGACATTGAATAAGCTCCGGGCAGATCCACGGCGATAAGCTCCTTTCCACTGTCATTAAAGTTCTTTTTGATCGGGCTTTCCTTCCTGTCCACCGTAACGCCGGCCCAGTTTCCGATTTTCTCTTTTCTGCCCGTCAGCGCATTATACATAGTAGTCTTTCCGCTGTTCGGGTTTCCCGCAAGTGCGATTCTCATTGTTAATCCTTCCTCTCGTATATAAATGTTGTTATTGGTAAGGTCAGACCCCCACTGAAATAGCCGCTCCGAGATCCGGATCGATGTTATATCTTGCATCCTTTATCGAAACAACTAAATTTCTCTTTTTATCTACCACGGTAATTTTTTCACCGCTGTAACAGCCGAGCGAAAACAGGAAGCCTTCCAGCTCTTCATCTCCGTCAACATTAATCTCCGTGATGGTGTATTCCTTACCGAGCTCAGCCTCATTCAGAGTCATAAATATCTCACCTCCGTTAGAATTAGCATACACTAACCAATTCCGTTTTAAAAATGTCGGCATATTTTCCGACGTAATTAGCCCTCGCTAACCATACTGCATTATAATTAGCCTTGGCTAACTTGTCAAGGAGTATTTTGACTTCTTCACGAGTGTATGGTAAGCTACTGATAATACCAAATTTGAAAGGAATCATGATCATGGCACTTCAGGAATCCGGGGAAATGTACCTCGAGACCATATATGTATTATCGCAGAAATCGTCCGATGTCCGATCGATAGATGTCGGCGAATACATGGGATATTCCAAGCCCTCCGTAAGCCGCGCCGTCGGCGTTCTTAAAAACGAAGGCCTCGTAAGAACTGACGAAAAGGGCTATCTCCATCTGACCACTGCGGGCGAGATCATGGCAAAGCATATATACGAACGCCACACCGTACTCTCCGAATTCTTCAAAAAGATCGGGGTAAATGAAAAGACAGCCGTCGAAGACGCCTGCCGTGTAGAACACTATATAACTGACGAAACCTTTGAAGCTATCAA
>CACYCJ010000144.1 GCA_902772925.1 uncultured Lachnospiraceae bacterium | reverse complement strand
TGCTTTATTGTCTCCGCTTCCGGTACCGATACCGATATGAGCAATACCCTTATTTCTCATAACTGTCTGAATATCGGCAAAGTCAAGATTTATAAGTCCGGGCTTATTGATAAGATCCGTAACACCCTGAACACCCTGCTGAAGAACAGCATCTGCTTTTACAAGAGCCTCGGGAAAAGTTGTTCTCTTGTCGCTTATCTGAAGAAGCTTATCATTGGGAATAACAATAAGTGTATCAACATTCTCACGGAGCTTTGCGATTCCGTTAAGAGCATTGTTCATACGAGGCTTTCCTTCAAATGAGAAAGGCTTCGTTACAACACCGACGGTAAGTATTCCGAGATTTCTTGCTATCTCGGCAACTATGGGAGCAGCACCTGTACCTGTTCCGCCGCCCATACCGCATGTTACGAATACCATATCGGCATCCTTAACGATATCGTTGATCTCTTCTCTGTTTTCTTCAACGGCATTTGCTCCTACCTCAGGTCTTGAACCTGCGCCAAGTCCCTTTGTAAGCTTCTCACCTATCTGAATCTTTGTGGTAGCTCTGCTGAGTGAAAGCGCCTGCTTATCCGTATTAATCGCAATAAGCTCAACTCCTTCAACATTCTCGTCAATCATTCTGTTGACTGCATTGTTTCCTGCTCCACCTACACCTATGACAAGTATTCTTGCCGGGTTCTTTTCGTCATTTGATTTTATCTCAAGCACGGTCTCAACCTCCTAATTAATTATTCCGCACATTTTCACATATGTTGTTACGATATTATATAGTAAATGTTTTAGCAACTAAAATCAAGAAAAAATTTCATATCAAAATTCTTATTTTTCTTTAAAACTTGCCCTTGAAGTACTGCTGTTAAAGTCTTTCATATACAGCACACCTTTTTTACCCGAAAGTCCTTCGAGTATACTCCCCAGATTCATCATCTGAACAGCCAGATTATCACCGTTTCCGAGAAGGATCTTAATATCACCATGCCATATAACTATCTCGTCATTATCAATAAAGCTTATCCTGTTGATATCCAGGTCATACTTTTCTATAAGCTGCGTCATGGTAAGAATGTTGGAAAACTTTTTCTCATCATTAATGGGCAGCCTCTCTCCCATCTCCCAATGCTCGAATTTCAGTCCTGATATTTCGGGCACCTTATCCATCTGCTCCTTAGAAGATTCAAGCACATTGCCGTCGTTATCGAAATAAACATAGCCGTCCATATAACCGATACAGCCTGCGATAGCCTTTTCATATACGGTCACTTCAACCTCGTTTTTCGTAGTAAACTCAAGATCGACGGTCGAAACAAACGGCACATAGGGCATTTCCTTGAACTTATTTCTCAAAAAGAGCTCTATGGTATTGTTAAATCTGCAATTCGCCGTAACCGCCTCTTCCACCGCTTTTTCGGAAGAATAAACACATCCGTTAACCTTGATCTCATCAAGACTGAATGTTGAAGCGTAGCCGATACCGGCACCAAGGATTATTACGATTACAGCTATAATGATCCATTTCTTCATGTTTTATGCTTTCGCTCCTGAAAGTTTGAGAGCCTGCTTTTGTTCGAGTGCATTATAGGGTACTATCTGTTTTGAAACGGAAAATACCATGCCCATCTCCAACATCAAAAACATCAGCGATGTACCTCCGTAGCTTACAAACGGCAATGTAACACCGGTGTTGGGAAGCACATTTGTTGCAACACCCACGTTTACGACAAGCTGCAACGCTATATGTGCAAAGATTCCCGTTACAAGAAGTCCGCCGAATCTGTCTGCCGAAGCTTCGATAATGAACTTCATTCTCCATAAAACCAGGCCGAAAAGCACGATAACAGCTATGGCTCCGAGTATTCCCAGTTCCTCACATATAATGGAAAATATCATATCATTATATGCCATAGGAACCTTTGCTTTCTGGATACTCTGTCCCAATCCTCTTCCGAAGAGTCCTCCGGTACCTACCGCATACAGTGACTGAAGAACCTGATATCCTTTTTCGGCTGTTTCCGGATGCAGCCAGGCATCGATTCTTTCACTTCGGTATCCGCCGAACACAAATACCGAACCGACCAGAACAGTGACTCCCGCAAGCCCCGTCAGGATAACATGCATGGGCTTCGGTGTTGCAACAAACCACATTATAACAACCACACCGAAGCATATCATAGCGGCACTGAGGCTTTCCTTGGCTATGATAACCACGAAGCCCGCAGGTATCAAAAGCAGCAGTATGGAAGAAAGGTATTTTGTAAGCAGCTTCGACTCATTTGTAAACATATGAGCCATATAAAGTATCAGTGCAACCTTTATAAATTCGGACGGTTGGAAGGAATGCCCCGCAATGTATATCCATCTGGAAGATCCGTTCAAATTTGCGCCCATTGCAAAGAGCATTATTATAAGAACAACAGACATGATCAATCCGAGAAGGGTGAAGTACTGATATTTCTGATATCTTACAATAGACGCAAAAAACATCAAAACAGCGCCCAGACCGAATGCAACAATCTGACTCTGCATATACTCCCACGCGGGATGATCGTTTGCAACGGCAATATTATAGCTGGAGCTGTAGACCATCAGAAAACCGAATCCTATAAGTGCTAGCAGATAGAAAAGAAGCTGATAATCGAAATAGGTTCCCTTAACCAGGAAAAATGATGTCCTGTTAGGACTGAAATCAAGTGAAATTACACCTAACAGCTTGAGAATCCCGGTCTTCGGTAGCGAGCTGAAATAACCTGCTGCCTTTCCTCCTATCTTCCCGTATTTCTTTTCTCTGTCTGCGGCCTCGCGTCTTTTAACGGCAGAAGTCTTTACACTCTTCGAAGCCTTCTTTGCACTCAGCTCTACCTTTCTTCTATCCTTCAGCCTTCGCCTTTCCTCTCCGGCGTAGGATGCATCCGAAGCAACTCTTCTGTCCTTATTTTTTCTTCTTTCCTCACCGGAATATAAGGATTCCGAGGATACCCTTCTGTCTCTTACTCTTCTCTCCTCACCCGAATAACCGGACGAAGGCCTTCTCCTCCTGTCTGACAGAATGCGTCTTTCCTCTCCGAAATAGCCCGTTTTTTTCTTTCGTCTCTCGCCTTCCGTCCTTCTGTCCTTTTGCGATGCATTCGCAGAGTGTCGGGACTTCTTGGAATTCACCGGTTTTTTTGAGTTTCCCGCTTCGGTTCCTTTTTTATTCACTTTTTTATTGAATCCGAAATTAAGCTTCAATTAATCCTGCTCCTTAGCTTCAAAGTGAATTAACATATTTCTTGAAAAGCTCGCCTCGCTCTTCATAGCTCTTAAACATATCCCAGCTGGCACATGCAGGCGACAGCAGCACCATATCTCCGGGAACTGCCTTATCATAACATATTTTCACAGCTTCTTCGAGTCCGTCTGCAAATGTGACATTCGTAAAGCCGTGTTTTTCAGCCGTATCCGCTATCTGCTTTGCGGTGGTTCCTATAAGCACAAGCTCCTTAACCTTTCCGTTAAAGGCCTCAATCCATTCATCGAACTCGGAGCCCTTGTCGTAACCTCCGCCAATAAGATATGTAGGTCCGCTCATTGACATTATACCTTTAATGGCAGCGTCCGGATTGGTTCCTTTGGAATCATTATAATATTTAACACCGTTTAATGTTCTTACATATTCTATCCTGTGTTCAACACCCTTAAATGAAATGCAGGCATCTCTGATAACTTCTACGGGAATTCCCATATAATACGCCATTGCGATGGCCGCAAGGAAATTCTCCACATTATGATCGCCGGGTATCCCTATTTCGGATAAAGCAATTACGGAAACACTCAGTGAAGCTGCTTTTTCCTTTATATATATTGCTCCATCCGACACGGATACGCCGTCATCTAAGGAGGTCTTTCTGCTGAAATAAATAACATTTACATTTGAAAACTGTCCAGCTATCTTCATTATCTCGGGATCGTCATAGTTCAGAACAATGTAGTCTTCCTTTGTCTGATTTTCGGCTATCCTCGCCTTTGCCTGAACATAATTTTCAAATGTATGATGTCTGTTAAGATGATCCGGAGTAAGATTTAATATAGAGCTTACATGAGGTCTGAATTTCTTAATTGTCTCAAGCTGAAATGAGCTTATCTCCGCAGCCGTGTAGCTGTCATCATCCATTTTGTCAGCCATATCGGTATAAGGTATCCCGATATTACCGACAACAAATGCATTGTCCGTATATTTCTTAAATATCTCTCCGAGAAGAGATACAGTAGTTGTCTTTCCGTTAGTTCCCGTGCAGGCTGCCAGATGTCCTTTTGCAAAGTAATACGCCAGCTCTATCTCACTCCATACGGGAATGTTATTTTCCTTCAGACTTTTAATCACATCAGAATCAGTCGGTATACCCGGGCTCACAACTGCAAGCTCAACATCAGCAATCGAAATGCTGTCAAGCTCTCCTGTTATGATGGTGATCATCAGTCTGTCACATTTTCCGGCCTCCATAACACTTGAAATCACCTTTTCGCGGTCAAGTGATAAATTCTCGTCAAACAAAACCACAACTATATTATTTCGGCAAAGAAGTCCCGCCGACGCAATCCCGCTTTTACCGGTTCCTGCCACCAGTACCTTTTTCATGATCCACCTCCCGGTTTTATAATGCAATGCCTGCTATTATACACAGAATAACCGTAACCATTGTAAACATCGCCACTACTCTGGTCTCTGCCCATCCGCCAAGCTCAAAATGATGGTGTATGGGAGCCATCCTGAAGACTCTCTTACCTGTCAGCTTGTATGATGCAACCTGGATTATCACCGAAATAACCTCTATCAGATAAATAAAGGCTACGATTATGATAAGGAACGGCTGTCTCATCATAAGCCCGCAGGAAGCTACAAAGCCTCCCAGTGCAAGAGAACCGGTATCTCCCATAAACATTTTAGCCGGATTGGTATTGTAGAACAAAAATCCCATTAATGCACCGAAAAGCGCGCATGTAGCAGGCTCCATTCCTGTCTTATAGAGTACGGAGCCCACCGTGAAAAATACGGCTATTACCGCTGTGACCGAAGATGCGAGTCCGTCCAGTCCGTCCGTAAAATTTGCCCCATTGACGGTACCGAGCACCATCAGAAAATATAATACGAAATAGAACCACTTCAGATCCACTTCCTTTGCCATGAAAGGAATCTTTACGACTGTATCTATGTCAGTCGCATACATCAGATAAAAGAGAACCAGCACCGCTACCAGGAAAAGTCCCAGCATTTTCTGAAGCGGGGTAAGTCCCAGCGATCTTTTAAGTCCTATCTTGATAAAGTCATCTATAAAGCCCACTACTCCGAATCCGAAGGTGGATAACAACACAGGTACGATATTCGGATAATCCTTTATATAGAAAACCGATGTGATAACAAATGCCAGAATAAAGACCACCCCTCCCATAGTAGGAGTTCCCGCCTTCTTCAAATGGCTTTCGGGACCGTCATCCCTGACAAACTGTCCGAAATGAATCCTTTTCAGCACAGGTATTGCTATCCACCCCAAAGCAGCCGATAAGGCAAATGCTATAAGTGCAGGCACCAAGCAGGACAATTTCACATCCATTCCTATAATTTCCTCCCGTGATTAATTCCAATCAAAATCAGCGTCTGTTTCCGTTCCGGTACTGATAACATTTCCCCATGCATCCGTAACGGTCACAGTCACATTTCCGTTAAGGTCTTTGACCCTGGTAGTAATATTTCCGTATGCATCCTGAGTAACTCTTACCTCACAGCCGTTTCCGTCAGTATATGAGGAGATAAGGGTTTCTTCCGGATTTTCCTCTTCACTCTGCATAAATACGCCCTCTTCAAAGGACTCATCCTCTGTTTCCGTAGGCTCCTCGTAATCACCCGATCTGTAGATATTCAGATAAGGAAGCAGCTCCTTTGCCACCATATTGAAAAGCACGCTACCGGCGCTGGTTGCAGTCGCATTCGGGACTCCGGGTTCATCCACAAGACAATAGATAACCACCTCAGGATCCTCAAGAGGTGCGCAGCCGATAAAGGAAAGAATGTATTTTCCGTTGTTTCGGGGCAATTTTTCCGCAGTACCGGTCTTACCACCTATGGAATACCCTTCCACTGCAGCCTTTGTACCTGTTCCCGCTTCAACAACCTGTTTAAGCATAAGCTTTACTTCTTCGGCGGTACGCTTTGATACAGCCTTTCTTACAAGCTTGTTTTCATGATTTCTGATAACATTTCCGTCCGAATCCACTATCTGCTTTACTACATAAGGCTCGTGGTAATCGCCGCCGTTTACTATGGCGCAGAATGAATTGCAGAGCTGAACCATGGTAACATTTATACCCTGTCCGAAGGATGAGGTTGCAAGCTCAACCGAATTAAGCGAATCCTCATTATATATCATTCCTTCCATGATCGCGCCCGCAGGCTCACCGGAAAGATCGATATTCGTTCTCTGTCCGAAGCCGAACATTTTCTCATATTTATAGAATGCGGATCTGCCCATCTTTGCGGCAACGCCCATCAGCACCACATTACAGGACTTTGCAAGTCCCGTGGAAACATCCAGCTGTCCGTGACCGCTGGTATTATGACATGCAATGTTATAATCCGCAACCTGAAGAGCACCGCCGCAGAAATACATATCCGTAGGTTCTACTATCCCGTCCTCGAGAGCTCCCGCTATCGTGACAGGCTTAAATGTGGAGCCCGGCTCATAGAAATCGGATACCGCAAAATTTCTCCATACATTTTCCAGTGCCTCAACCTTTTCCTCATCCGTGAGCGTATTAAGGACCTCATCAAACTGAGCATCGGTAATTGTAGCCGTTTCCTCCTGAATGGTCTCTTCCATGCCGGTATAAGGGTTCATAACCTGTCTTTCGACAGTCGTCGTGGTTCCGTACTCATTGACAAACTGATACTTTGTCGTGCTGTAATCATAAGGCTCATTCGGGTTATACTGATGGGTATTGTACAGCGCAAGAATGGAGCTGTCTCTCGGATCCATTACCATAACCGAAATATTCTTCGCCTTTATCTCCTTCATGTACTCCTCAGCCTGGTGCTGAGCTATCTTCTGTATCTCAAGGTCTATCGTTGTTACAAGGCTGCTTCCGTCCACAGCCGGTTCCGTCTTTTTCTCAAGGTTATAGTCATCGTTAAGATAGCTGTAGGTTCTTCCGTTCTCGCCGTTCAAGGTATCATTATAATAGCCTTCAAGTCCGCCGGTTCCCGAGTTTCCGCCGATGGTGTAGCCGAGCAGATGGCATCCTATCGAATTATAGGGATACTTCCTTACATAGCTTTCTTCAAGCCATGTACCTACAACAAGCTTGGCCTCACTCTTCTTATCGTTTGCCGTATCCATAAAGTCTTTGAAGTCCTTTACATCGCTGTAGGTAAGCCCTTTTACGGCTATCTTATACATTGAATTCTGATTTGAGAGCAGCTTTTCCATATCCTCATCCGTAAGATGAAAGTATTTTTTCAGAGTAGCGAAGGTCACTTTTTTCTTGTCCTCAGTCGCATTCAGAATGTGCTTTGGTTCAAGGATCAGATTATAAACCTTATCACTGGTAGCAAGTACCGTTCCGTTTCTGTCAAGAATATCTCCCCGCTTATAAGGAACTATAAGGCTCTCGTATTTCTTCTGATTCAGAACCACCTGAGAATACTTATCGCCGTTTTTAATATTTATATAGATGATCACACCAATAAGAAAGACAAGAACAGCAGCTATGGCATATACCACTATGCCCAGCTGTCTTCTCATCCTTCTTAAAAATGTCTTCTTCTTTTTCTTCATCGCCATCAACACCTGTGATACTGTTTTTTTCTCATGCAATCGATGAACTCGTGCCTTCTGTTCATCGATTATGAGGCTTCGCCTCATATAGTTTCGAAAAAACACATAACAAAAAGCAAGCTTTTGTTTTATGTT
>CACYCJ010000143.1 GCA_902772925.1 uncultured Lachnospiraceae bacterium | reverse complement strand
CCTTATCAGCAGGGAGAGCCCCGATTACGAGCGGATCAGGAAAATTGGAAGGGTTCTGGAATATAATACTGTTAAACATCAGCTGTTTTCACTCTATTCAGACATGATCATCGCAGCAGCCGCAAACAATCTTGCACTGAATGCTTTTGGTCAGTCAGCAGGGAGGTATTACCGGGATCTGTACCATTTTAAGTTCGTCTATCTGAGACATGGCGTTTCTCATAATGATCAGAGCAGATGGATCAACCGCCTGTCAAAGAATATCCGTGTACTGGTAGCCACATGCCGCCCGGAATATGAGGGCATTCTGAATGGAGACTATGGATATACACAAAGAGAGATTCACTTGACAGGTCTGGCCCGCTTTGACAACCTGTATGACGAAAGGAAAAAGATAATTGCGATTCTGCCGACATGGCGCCATAATCTTGAAGGAGAGATCATTCCGGGAACATCAAAACGGGCATATATCCCTGATTTCAGAGATTCTGAGTATTTCAGGTTTTTTGATTCTCTGATCCATGATGAACGCCTGAATTCGGCAATGGAAGAATATGGCTATAGAGGTGTATTTTACCTTCATCCTGTTTTTGAGGCGCAGTTTCCTGATTTTACTTCCAGTGAATTCATCGAAGTCGGGAATGGCGTTGCTGACTATCAAAAGGTATTCCGTGAAAGCTCCCTTTTAATTACCGATTATTCCAGTGTGGGTTTTGATTTTGCTTATCTGAAAAAGCCACTGATCTATGCACAGTTTGATGAAGAAACCTTTTATCTTAATCATTCGTGGGGAAAAGGATACTTTACATATAGAAAAGACGGCTTTGGACCGGTCCTGACATCTCTTGATGATACTGTTGATAAGATAATTGACTATTTGGCGCATGACTGTCAGATGGAAGAGGAATATCTTGAAAGAGTAGATAATTTCTTTGCGTTTACTGACAGGAATAATTGTCAGAGGATTTTGGCGGAGATTAAGAAGGCCGAGAGGGATCAATAATATGTCTTATGAGAAAATAGCCTTCGAATTGAATAAAGCAAAGGTGTTTTCAAAGCTTAGCGATATTAAGATCAGAGGAAAGACACTGACGCTGACTGTATCGAGTCCTAAAAAGCATTTCGAGTGGATCGGTCTGATGCTTGGCTACAATTGGAAGATCGAGGAAGACAGGGAGGAATATTTTTTAAAGCCGGATGGTTTCCGCGATACAGGAAAACGGATAGAAATTGACTGTACCATTGATCTGGAGGAATTTCCGTTCCGGATGACACATTGGTCATTTTATGCGGTTTACATGTGTGATGGCATTTACTATTATTCAAAGGTATTGCTGGGATCAAAGAAGAAAGAATCCCGCCTGCAGTTTCTGCTTTCAAAAGATTATTATAAGACAGGAGACGGGCATATTGTCTTTGTATATATTGGTTCCGGAAAGCAGGTAATGCTTCGTTTCAGAGAGAGCGCTTCCTATGACAACCGGCTTTTCAGGGCCAGGGAATTGCTGGCGAAATTTATTGTACATTCTTTTGGAAAGCGGATGAAGAAGAAAAAGATATGGCTCATCTATGAAAAACGATGTGCCAAGGCACAGGATAATGGCTATTACCTGTTTAAGTACTGCATGGAGAATGATATGGAGCTTTATCTTGACCGTAAGATTTTTTTCGTGATAGATAAGAACTCTGCTGACAGAAAGAAACTTGATGCTTATTCCGGTCATGTCCTGAATTTCCTGAGCCTGAAGCACCTGATCTATTTGATCATGTGTGACCTGCTTGTAAGTCCTGACTCCAGACAGCATGCTTACCTGTGGCAGTGTCAGAAAAGTGCGATAGATTATCTGGTCAGAAAGAAAAAACATGTTTTTCTTGGACATGGTGTATTGGCTATGAAACGGCTGAATGACAGTTTCCTGGCCAGAAATATGCGTTCTGTTTTGTGTACGGCAACATCTGATCTCGAAGCCGGTATCATAAAAAATGAACTTGGTTTTCCCGGATATGCGGTTCCGGTGACAGGATATGCAAGGTTTGACGCTCTTTATGATACTTCCGGTGACAGCAGGGAGATTTTACTGATGCCTACGCACAGAAGCTGGCTGTTCGGAGTTGAAAGAGATATTTTTACGGCCAGTGATTATTATCACAGGTATATGGCAATATTGAATTCTGACGAACTGATCTCATACCTTGAACAGAAAGACGTTTATCTGAACTTTTATCTTCATCCATCTATCGGTGAACACGTCAGTGCTTTTTCAGGGAAAAGTGACCGTGTCAGGATTATCCGGTTTGGTGAGGTTTCTCTGGATGACCTCATGATGCGCTGCAAGCTTCTTGTCACGGATTATTCGAGCGTTGCCTGGGATGTTTTTTATATGGGCAAACCTATTATTCTTTATCAGTATGATATGGAAAAATACCAGGAAACATGGGGCAGTTATATTGATCTCGAAAAAGACAGCCCCGGTGAAAGAGCCCAGACTCATAAAGAACTGATCACTTTAATAAAAAGCTATGTCGATAATGGGTTTGAGATGAAGACTGAAATCCTGGATAAGAGGGAAAAGACATTTACATATATTGATCACAATAATTCCAGACGTATTTGCGAGGCTCTCAGATCCAGAGCCCTGTAAATAGTTTTATGAAACTGACACAATGTTATTATACTTGACGCAGGAGGGAAAATGAAAAAAATCACTGGTCATCTGCTTGGAATTATTATTCTTGTTTTGGGCTTTTCAGTCTGTGCGAATGCCCAGATTGATGTTTCTTCATCTGAGGAGCTGATCAAGATTCTTAAAAGTGGAACGACAACTAATGAGACCGTGGTTTTGCAGAGCGGCGGCACCTACAATGTTACTGGTTTGATCAGAATACCGGAGAACTTTACTATTGATCTTAATGGTCAGACAGTATACGGTAAT
>CACYCJ010000142.1 GCA_902772925.1 uncultured Lachnospiraceae bacterium | reverse complement strand
GCTTCGGGACAGATATATTCCTGCGTGACCGCATTAGCCGGAGCAGAGCGCATTTTTGCCATGATCGATGAAAAGCCGGAAAAGGACGAAGGTAAGAAGCGAATAAGCGTTAAGGAAGTAAAGGGCAAGGTTGAGCTTAAATCGGTAGATTTTTCGTATATACCGGGGACACAGATTTTGTATGACATTAATCTTATGGCGCAGCCGGGACAGAAGATCGCCATCGTGGGTACTACCGGATCGGGTAAGACTACCATCACAAATCTTTTGAATCGTTTCTATGAACTGGACAGCGGTGAAATACTACTGGACGGTACGGAGATATCGGAGTTTCGAAAAGAAGATCTTAGGCGGCTGATCGGCATTGTACTTCAGGATACGCATTTGTTCTCCGGAACCATATTGGACAATATCAGATACGGAAACCCGGAGCTTACCGATGAGCAGTGCATTGAGGCGGCCAAGACTGCCAGAGCAGATGGTTTTATCACCAGACTTCCGGACGGATATCATACATACTTAAGCCGTGACGCACAGAACCTGGCGGAAGGACAAAGACAGCTTCTTAATATCGCCAGAGCCGTAGCGGCTGACGCACCCATTCTGATTTTGGATGAAGCCACCAGCTCGGTAGATCCGAGGACCGAGAAGCTGATCCAGGAGGGAATGGACAATCTGATGAAGGGAAGGACATCCTTTGTAATAGCGCACAGACTTTCGACCATAAAGAACAGTGACTTGATCGTGGTGCTGGATCACGGACGGATCATAGAAAGCGGCGATCATGATCAGTTGATGGAGAAAAAAGGTACATATTATAAGCTCTATAATGGGGTATAGGAAGGAGAGCATATGGAAACGGTAAAAATTAAAGAAATCGGAGAGAAGTCGCTGGTATTGGAATTTAGCGGAAGCATAACCGTTATGAATTCCGAGAGTGTCGGACAGGAGCTGATGAAGATCAGGGAAGAGCATAAGCAGGAGCAGCTCGTATTTGATTTTGAGAAGCTTGATTTTGTCTCAAGTTCGGGACTGCGTGTGCTGCTGAATATGGCTAAGACGGAAAAAAAGAAGATACAGGTCTTCAATGTTAATTCGGTGATATATGAAGTTTTAGATGATACAGGACTTACATCCATCCTCGAAACTCATAAGGCCATGAAGCAGTATACCAGTAAAGGCCTGGAGCTTATAGGTCAGGGAGCCAACGGCGCGGTATATCGTATGGACAGAGAGAATGTCATCAAGGTCTTTCAAAAGACAGCACCCCTGGAGGATATAGAAAGGGAGCGTAATCTTTCCAAACAGGCTCTTATCGAGGGAATCCCTACGGCCATCTCCTATACTGTAGCAAAGGTTGATGATTGCTACGGTATCATGTTCGAGCTTATAGACGCCGTTCCGCTTTCTTTCGAGCTTAAGTCAGATCCCGAAGGCTATGATCGTAATACCGGAAAATATATCGATCTTTACAAGAAGATACATTTGACTGAAGGAGATCCGAAGCAGTTCCCGAATATAAAGAGTATATATCATAAGGCGATAGAAGGTTGTGAGGAGTATTATTCGCAGGAAGAGCTTTCTAAATTGAAGGCGCTTGTGGATTCGGTGCCGGATCGTAATACTCTTATCCATGGAGACTATCATCCGAATAATATAATGTATCAAAACGGTGAGCTGGTACTGATCGATATGGGCGATATGAGTATAGGACATCCTATATTTGATTTCCTTGCCACGGCGGCCACACAGGTCAATCTGGTAAAGCTCAGCCCCGAATATGCGGAAGGCCATACCAGAATGCCTGCAGAGCTTATCACAAAGACATGGAGACGGCTCTTTGATACATATTTCGAAGAGTATACAAAAGAGGAACGCGACCGTATAGAGGATCAGGTCAACACATTTTCCAAGATAAAGGTAGCGCTCGCTCCGGTCTTCGGACGCGGAGCATCCAAGGAGATCATTCAGGCAAGCGTAGATGACGCAAAGGCAAATCTTTTACCCCGTATAGATTCTCTTATCGGGGCAGTGGATTGGTAAGGAGGAGTGATGAAGCATATAGTTTTTTATTCCAGCAACAGCAAGCATCGTGACAAGACCAGTAACTGTACGGTTTATCCCAAATGGGCTCAGCAGTGGGATGAGATGGCAGCACGCCATCCGGACTGCAGGGTCACTTTGATAGTTCAGTTAAACGGAAGGTACTTTTTGGACATTTTTGACGGCGAACTGACAAAAAAGCCTGAAAATATCGAGCTAAAGGTACTTCCTATGGAGGCAAAGCTGCCCGAGTTCATTCAGGCTGTAGTCGAGGCTGAGCCGGATATTGCCGTTGCCATGCCGGGACCGGTCAGCGGATATGACTGGAACGGACTCAGGGATGCGGCCATCGCGGAGGGACTTAAGAATAAAGGTATAGATACCATCTGCTACAGTACCGATACGGCGCTTGACTGCTTCGATAAGTGGAGAACTCATCAGGTCTTAAAGGCGGCAGGCTTCAGGATACCTGATGCCCTGTACCT
>CACYCJ010000141.1 GCA_902772925.1 uncultured Lachnospiraceae bacterium | reverse complement strand
TTGATAGCGGCGGATTTATTATTCAGCAATCTGGTTTTCATCAATTCTTATAAACCCAAAGCTTTCTGGATAGATAATTCCACATGAAAACTATTCCTGTAGACACTATTTTGGCTACAGTCTTTAGCATATTCGAAGCCATTCCAAGGATATCAACAAACCAGTACATCAGAATCAAATTGAATCCTAACCCTATAGCACTTACAAAAAATACCAGAAATACTTCTTTTGAGGTCTTTCCCTTATATGCTTTCGACTCTTTGAATGTAAATTTTTTACCAAGATACCAATTTGTTGTTGTAGAAACAACAAATGAAAAAGTGGCTGCAAACATATATGGAGTATTGAAAAAATATATCAAAAAAGAGAATACAGCCCATTCAACAATTGCGGAAACTCCACCTACTCCAAAATACGAAAGGAATTGTCTCATGCTATCCTCTTCGATATTTCCAGATGCAGTATATCGCTCTCAGCCCGTCTTTGAATCCGATCTTCTTTCCTTCCTGATTCGTTCTTGGATAATACGAGATAGGAACTTCTTTTATTCTGACACCCATCCTTGCTATTTTAGCTGTTATCTCCGGTTCAAATCCAAAGCGGTTTTCTTTGATATCTACAGACTGTATTACTTCACGCTTAAATGTCTTATAGCACGTTTCCATATCAGTCAGTCTCAAGTGTGTGAAAAGATTTGAAAGACTGGTAAGGAACCTGTTGGCCATTTGGTTAGCTCTATAACCTTTGGGGGCCTGATTCAGGAAGCGTGATCCATAACAAACATCACACTCTCCATTTACAATAGGCATGACTGTCAGAGGATACTCATCCGGATCGTATTCCAGATCAGCATCCTGTATGATAACTACATCGCCCGTAGCATGGCTAAATCCGGTGCGGAGCGCCCCACCTTTACCCTGATTAGCCTCATGATGTATTATTTTGCTGACAAGCGGGGCTATATCTCTATCTAGGATCTCGCTTGTTCCGTCCGTGCTCTTGTCATCTACTACGATAATTTCCTTTTCATCGATAGGAGCATCCAGCACTTTATCTACAATAGCACGGATGCTGCTCTTTTCGTTATAACAAGGTATGATGACTGATAGTGTGAAATTGTCTTTATCCATATTAGTATCTCCAAATTTAAATTATTATATTAACAGCTTCAGATGATTCCCTTAAAATAATCTATCGTATTGTTCAGTCCCTCAATGATTCCGATCTCTGGCTTCCATTCCAGCTCCCTTTTGGCCAGATCGATCAAAGGCTTTCTCTGTATAGGATCGTCAGAAGGAAGCGGCTCATATACCAGTTTCGAATCGCTTTCGGTCAGTTTTATAACCATTTCAGCCAGTTCTTTTATAGTGAATTCACTTGGGTTGCCAATATTCACTGGACCGGTGAAGCCATCGCGGCTGTTCATAAGCCTGACCATGCCCTCGATCAGATCATCGATATAGCAAAAGCTTCGGGTCTGAAGACCATCTCCATAGATCGTGATATCCTCTCCTTTGAGCGCCTGAACGATAAAATTACTCACTACTCTGCCGTCCCCTATATCCATGCGGGGGCCATATGTATTGAATATCCTCATTACCTTCACATCTACATTATGCTGACGATGATAGTCAAAGAACAAAGTTTCCGCCGCCCTTTTGCCTTCATCATAGCAGGAACGAATTCCAATTGTATTTACACAGCCCCGATAGCTTTCAGGCTGAGGATGAACTTCAGGGTCACCATATACTTCGCTGGTGCTGGCCTGCAGAATTCTCGCTCCTGTTCTCTTTGCCAGACCCAGGCAATTCATTGCTGAAAACACCGATGTCTTAAAAGTGTATATCGGATCCTTTTGATACCACTTCGGGCTTGCCGGACATGCAAGGTTGTATATCTGATCGCACTCTACATAGATCGGATTGATCATGTCATGGCGAATAAACTCAAAATACGGGTGTCCTAATAAATGTCGGATATTGTCTTTCGAACCGGTAAACAAGTTATCTACACATATAACATCATAGCCGTCTTTGATCAATCTGTCACAAAGATGTGAACCAAGAAAGCCACTGCCACCGGTAACTAGAACACGTTGTTTTCTCATTTTCCCCCTCCATCTATTTCAGATAATAAACATTAAATGATCCATTTGTTGAAATCAGTCTCATATTATTTCCTTTAAGATCATTGCTCGACAATATATAATTCACTCCTAATGATTTCATTTCTTTATCAGACAAATAAACAGTATATGAAAGCGTGCTATTCAGAACAAATTTTTGTTTTTCACTATTATCATTCTTTCTGATTACTTGTATGTCTCCATACCTGTTATAACAATTATCATATTCCCCTTTTGGATCGATCTTTCTCCACCTTTCTAAGTCTGGATAAATATTTGTACAATTTATCGTTCGCGCACCGGCAAGCAATGGAAGGTTGGTAACAGCAAACCCATCACCTTCCACTATCCAGATTGCCTGGGGATCAGTATCGACTACTTGTCTGATCATTTGAACACTTGAATTGTTTTTAATATCATCTACTCCCATTCTAACAGGGTTGGCCAATGCAGTTGATATAAGACAGGCAGATATCATACATATTGCCCAAAAAGTGTTTCCTCGCCTACTGCTGTCACTTAATAAAGCATATAGTGGAATGAATATAATTGCCTCAACTATAATCATGTACTTATTATAGCTATATATAGCAACATTTAATTGATAAGCTTCCCAAATACCTAAAACAGCTAAGCCGCACATAATTACAAAGGATATAGATTTTGCTATTGTAGGGATTCCAAGACTCTTCCCCGTTTCTGTTTTAGCTCTTTCCTCTGAAATAAGTGAAATTAATCGTATTAGCAATATTACATTTGCAAAACTCCAAGCAACAAGAGTCCTATTAGATTTAGAATACTTCAGAAGTGAGATAGTTGCTAATTTATCTTGCAATCCTAACACACTATAAATCATCAGCAGGATACTTATAATTACCATTATTGTGCACAAAGAATCCCGCTTCTTTTTCAGTAATCTGTAAAAGAACATAAGATATCCAGCTGGAAACAGACAAATAAAATATGCACACTCACACACATTACCATTTACTCCAGCAGAGCCGCCTCCGACAGCATAAAAAATAGATGGGATGAAACTGAATAAATCCTTTACTGAAGATACTCCGCCAAATTCCAATCGATGTCCTGGGTATACTGTATTAGCAATAGTTGCGATAGTTTCGTGCGAATTACTATAAACATGTGCAAAAGAAAAAATCAGCATGCAGAGAACAAAAGCAATTGAAATCAAGTCAGACTTAGCCATTGTTTTTATTGTTCCCTGCACATGATTATTATAGAAAACCCATATAATACAACCAAGCAGTACATACGCAATTGGTATCATCCAAGCCGGATACATTGTTAGAGCATACCCGCCGGCGCACATGCCAATAATAACCGCATACATCCAACGTCTAAGTGAATTATCAGTCTTTAAATATCTATCAAGGCACAATAGCGATAACTGGAAAAAGAACAACATCTCAACAAAACCGTTGATTGCAAACCACCACTGAACGGTTGGAGAAAAAACTACCATTACAGAGTAAACAAATGCCAGAAGCCTGTTATCATTTGTAATATATCGCCCAAACTCAAAGGAGATCATTGCCAGAGCAATCAATCTTCCACACCAAAAAAAAGCCATACCTTTCGCTATTGGTAAGAATAGATAGCCCAGTAGAAACGGCTTAAACATCATTAACGGTGAATAAATAGGCAATCCATACTCTAGAAATACATCGGTAGGCTCTGCTCTTACCACCGAGTTATAGTATGAAAAAGTTCCATTAGGATCCAGATACTGTGTCCATGTCATAGGAGTTAAAATTGCCCATTCATCAGACCGAAGCTGCCTAGAAACTCCAAGCAACAGGTTTTGCTCTGCTTCCCCGGCAAAGCATCCAATGGATGAGCCTGTTAATTCCATAGCCACGCAGGTGATAAAGCAGAGCATTGCAATTAAGTATCTATATTTAAACAACCTCTCTTTTCGTACTATTACCACAAACAGCAACAATGATTCGAAAAAAAGAAAAAACTCACCGAATCTTCTGATACCAAAAGCATCTGCAGTCATGCTCGAAAAATCACAAACATAAACAACGCAGGACTGGTAAACACATAGCAATACGGCCATTGCCCCAGCAATCAAACATGTTATTGCGAGAATTTTTAGCTTAAAGAATTTATTGTATTCCTTAGTTTCCATTTTTATATTTCAAACGTAAGCGCTTAATATAACGGTGCCTTGTTGTTATTGCCCTTCCGGGCTGTCTTAATATAGCTTAGGTTATCTAGAATCTTATACATAGTATCTTTATCCTCATAAACATGACCAATCGGGAAGCGAATATTGTTCCACAATTCACTTCTATAGAGCTTATTCCATACACTATGAATAAGTCTCCCCTCAACTAATGCGCATAATGCATCTTTTCTTCCGTACAATCCTTGTTCGATACATGAATAAACAGGTTGAAAATCCTGATCCTCCGGTTCCATTTTATCGATGGTATTGTGAACTGTATGATTACAAACCACAACGTCTACATTTTCCTTTTCCATAATATCTGCTAATACTTTTATGAAATCTTGATTAAAAGCATCGTCAGAATCCAAAAATGCAACAGCCTCGCCGGTCATAATATCTAGACCTGTATTACGTGCAGCACTTAATCCCCTATGTTCTTGATGAATTACATAAACACGTTCATCTTTTTTCTCATAATTATCGCAGATCTGACCTGAACTATCTGTTGAACCATCATCGATAATAATGATCTCGAGATTATCATATGATTGATTGAGAACACTATCGAGCGCTTCTTCAAGATATGATTCCACGTTATACACCGGAATAATTACTGAAACCAACAAAAATCTATTCCTTTCTATTACTCACCATTATCAGGGTGAAAATAGCTACTCGCCCATAGAGAACAACTTTATTTAGGCTCCCATGGACAGTACTCTTTTCCTTCCAGAATATTTGCGATTCTCTCACATGCATGACCATCACCATAAGGGTTGTATGCATTGCTCATTTTATAGCTGCAGCAGCTCGACCACCAGGGACACCGCAAATCCAAGCAGCGCCGTCTTCCACCACCGGTCCGCCTTATTCCACAGCACCGGCAGCAGATACCCAAAGGGCACGAACAGCAGGATATTCAGAACAATAATCCGAAGCTGACCTCT
>CACYCJ010000140.1 GCA_902772925.1 uncultured Lachnospiraceae bacterium | reverse complement strand
TTATGCCTATATTGTTTTTATTTACCTCTTCTGGGGCTAATACTTGGAGCCGCCTAATGCTTAAACAGCTCCAGAGTAAGAACTCAACGACTTTTATTTTCCTATTATATCATTATTTTACCTTTTTTTCAAGGATATTAATAGCTTATATTTACCCGTCAACAGGAGCCATCGTTCGTTGAGAAGGATATACTTATTTATTCCTGAGTATCTTTAAATTACTTGCTTGTTCAATTACATCCCTCGTTTGCAAGATATACACCGACATCTTAAACAGGCTATCACAGACTAATCTCTTTTTCTCAGACTTAATTCTTAC
Source organism: uncultured Lachnospiraceae bacterium (assembly GCA_902772925.1). GTDB lineage: Bacteria > Bacillota > Clostridia > Lachnospirales > Lachnospiraceae > Eubacterium_Q. The sequence continues at coordinate 1,996 of CACYCJ010000140.1, read as the reverse complement.
TTGTGATTTTGTGTTATGCCTTATACCAAAACTATTCATAGAAGCGAAAAATTCCTCGCTAATCGAACCACATGATGAGGATTTCAGGTTCTTTCTATATGGTTCTAGATAGTTATAGATAGCTGTCAGTGCATTCTTTTTAAATCCAAGATCGTCCTGATTACGTATATCATTATACCCTAGAAGGACATTTGCTAATTCTGGAACAGATTCTACAGCCGCATCAACATTAACGTTTCTTTTGGTTATATAGTATTTGGAGAATTCCTCATCATAATCTTCTTCACGCACCTGCATATTATTGCATTGTTCTAGTAGATATTCCGCATTTGCAGTCAATCTCTCACATTCATCTTTCAATGCTCTATAATCATTCTCATCAAATAGAATACTGTTATTGTCGTTCCGATTCTGCTGAGGAGCCCAGTGCAAAAGATTAATAATCAGTTCCAATATATATAATAAATCCTGATCTTCCTTTGGGCTTTTTATATCCACACCAATACTTTTTAAATAATCATCAATTCCAGTTGCCCCACAACGGTAAGGCCAATATCTTAAACAGTGGTTCAAGTAGACAAACATCGATTGAACTCCACTTGTTGTATTTACCGTTGAATCGAGATCTGCAAAAAATATCGCAAATGATGCGGCAAAATCCTTTCTACGTTCTTTTTCAAATATAGATACCATAACTGCCTCTGTCCTCAAGCTATCAATGCTTACCCTTGTCAGCCATTTCTTCTTTCTGCCCCGCATCCTCCTTATTGCCCTCGGTCTATCATTTCTGCCAGATAAGCTCATTCCTTCAAAAATAGATAAGGGAGCATTATTCGCACAGTGAAGAGGTGCTGGGATATTTCACCAATTATGCTCTATTGCAACCGAATATGCAACTCATTTCGGAGAGTCCTTTATTTATACGGGGCAACATATGCACATAATCCAGAGGAATGAGCAAAGCATCCACCCATAAACAACTCCACCAAAGGTTGCTGCATATTTGCTCAAAACTTACGCAAAATTGTCGAGAAACGTTTCCTAATACTATCGTTGAGTAGGTCTAGCACATCCTGTGCTTGTTGAACTGGATCGTTGTTCTGCTCCACACCAGCTGCGGGGAAGTTATTGAGAGCGGTCATGTTCTTCACGGCGAAAACGGCCACGATCATAGCGATAATCAGAATCAAGACGATTGCGAGACCGGAGCCTTTGTTGATTTTTCTCCATTGATCGAAAACATTAACGATGCCAGGCACATCTGCCCATCTTCCCTTCCTCACTTCCTACCTGTCACTTCCATGAAAACACATAGGGAAGGGTTGCCGCTTCCGAGGGGGATAAGGGCGGAAACCGCAGATGATGCTTTTGCCTATCTATTATAAGCATTCTGAACCACGCCATCAAGCTTCAAGTGAATTCAGTACTCATCACTCAAACCCTTCCAAGGCTCCCACCGCCTTCTCCTGCTGCTCATTTATTTGATTTACAGCGACCTGGGCTTGCTGGACAGGAGCCGGATTTTGTTCCGGTAGTTTCACGATTCCAAGCGAACCTGACTGCTTAATAAATAAAAAGGCCACAATCAAAGCGACTATAAGAATCAGGATAAGCGCCAGGCCGTAACCTTTACCTTTGTTGTTCATATCATATCACCATACTCCACAACGACCCTCTTACATGTCGGACAGTGCCACGCTACGGCTGTCGGTGCAGTATTGTTATGGTGTGTCAGTACGACATCGTTCCTCTTAGCGGCGAAGAGAAGCTTATGTCGAGATTGAGTAAAGTAGACTTCAGACCGGGCTTGGATGAAGCCTGGGAGCATAGGATGATTGCAATATGGACAGTTCATAAGCATTCTCCCTTAAGCAGAATCGAGACATCGAATAGGGCAAATACACTTACACCGCCAGAGTCACACACATAATTCATAAAGAAGTATTTTCAGTAATTTACATCACATTCCCATCCCAGTGCCTGGCACGCATCCTGT
>CACYCJ010000139.1 GCA_902772925.1 uncultured Lachnospiraceae bacterium | reverse complement strand
GCATGATCAACCTTGATGTTCTCCATTTCAAGCATATCCTCTATTATTTCCGCATTGATCTCCACGTCCTCCGCCAGAAGGATCCGGCGTCCCTCAAGTCTTGCCTTTTTCTTTTCCTTAAAGATAGCTATGCTGCTTCGACGGGCAATATGCTCTATATTCTCGATAATATCTGCTGCATTAAGCGGCTTTCCTATATAATTATCGACGCCTACGCTATGGGCCTCCTCACTGATATCATCCCAGTTGTATGCCGTCATGACCACAACTGTAGTCTCCTTTTTATATCGCTTCAGGATTTCGGCAGATGTTTCCTTACCGTTCATTCCCGGCATACTCCAATCCATCAGCACAATGTTATACGGTTCCTTTTTTGCATGCATAAGCTCAATTTTACTTAATGCGTCCTGACCGCTTGTGCAGCCGTCCGAACGGATTCCTGCCTCTTCCAATACCATTTTTGCATGCTCAACTTCGATGGGGCTGTCGTCAACAATCAGTACATGCAGAGACTCGGGATTGATATCCCTTTGACTATACGGTGCGATCTTTCCACCCTTCTGCAGGGGAACAGTAACAGTAAATTCCGATCCCAAACCCTTTTCGGACTTAACGCTGATGCTGCCGTTCATCATTTCCACAATACTCTTTGCAATAGCCAGGCCGAGACCGCTGCTTCCGTACTTAGAATTATCGCTGCTGTTTTCCTGTGAAAATACATCAAATACCTTCGGAATGAATTCCTCATCCATACCTATACCGGTATCCCTGACACGAAAACTTATCACATCCCGATCCTCATACTCATCCGCCTTTTCTACCGTTAAAATTACACGGCCGTTTTTACGGGTAAACTTAACGGAATTGGACAGAAGATTCAGCAAAACCTCCTTAAGCTTCATATCATCGCCGATATAGGAATCATCAATCTGACTCTGCGTACGGCATTCATAAATGAGTCCTTTATCATTGCATTGTGATATCACCTGAGCATTTATCTGTTCCACCATCTGCTTAACGGAGAATGCGTCCTTATGTAACACAACCATTCCGGACTCAAGCCGGCTCATGTTTAGCACATCATTAACAATAGTCAGAAGATGACGCGCGCCATCACCGATTTCTTCGAGAGATTTTTTCGTATACGGATCCAAATTATCATTTTTAAGTGCAAGAGTATCAAGTCCGATTATCGCATTTATGGGCGTTCGGATTTCGTGACTCATACTGTTGAGAAATGTTGTCTTGGAGATATTTGCCTCCTCTGCGGAGGAAAGGGCATCGGCCAAAGCCGCATTTTTTGCCATGGCTTCGCGCATCTCGGCATCAACATCCATAAACACTATGATGATATAATGATCATCATTTTCCATCCGGGAAATCTTCATATTGAAATAGGCAGACTGACTGTTAACCATCCGGCGATATGTCATGACAACTGTTTCCTTTTGACTGAGAGCCTTCATCAGCTTTTTACGATTCAATGTCTGAAGAAAAGCTTCCCTGTCTTCGGGGTGAACGCATTCACTAAGCTCCGACTTACAGTCACTGAAAAAATGCCAGCCCCGCCGAAGCTCTGACAATGTGCCGCTTTCCTTATCCTTCCGGTACTCCGTGAATTCTTCGGTATCCTTATTAATGTAGAAAAGCTCCGTGTATTCACGAGCCAGAGTCTGAGCGATATGATTATACATAAGACCGGTTGAAACAGCACTCTCGTAAGCTTCCTTTGTCAAAGCCTGCTCATGCTGAATGTTAACCAGGTCGGTAATGTCCTGACACATTCCGAGAACGCAAAGCCTGCCCTTTGTATCCGTATATTTTACCTTGGTTGTCTGAAGCTTCCGCGGATTTCCCGCCGCATCCGAAACATCCGCATAGAAAATGTACGGCTTGCTTAAAGAAAGGGCTATTTTATCATCTTCGGTAAAATGTCTCGCTGTAGTGGGATCAAATATCTGGGCATCGGTGAGTCCGGTAACACCTTCCGGAGAATCCTTGTGCGCATACTCGGCATAGGCCTGATTACAAGCCAGATACCTGCCGGTCTTTGCATCCTTCGTAAATGCCATACCGGGCATATTGTTAAGGAGTGAAATAAACCTGTCCTTAAGCTCGGCAACCTTCTCTACTTCCTCCAATTCTCTCCTGTAATCCTCCCTCTCATCATTGACAAGAAATGCGTGAAGCATGCATGTTCCAAGCATATATGCAATTGAATAAAGCGGAAGGTACGGGAACAAAAGCTGAGCAAAAAGACATATAGCCATAATGATTCCGAAGGAAGCCAAGATACGATATCG
>CACYCJ010000138.1 GCA_902772925.1 uncultured Lachnospiraceae bacterium | reverse complement strand
CATCTCAAGTTCCTGACGAGTCATATTACAAGCACGAGCCACGTCGTCGAGCATAAACGTGGTAGTCTGCCAGTGGGCCACAAACCAGCATGACTGGAAGGAGGCTGCATCGAAGTTGTCCGCATCTCCATATGATCTCTGAACTTTGTAAGTGCCATTGCTTTGGCGAGTCTGACTTAATCCGAGATCCACAAACTTGATATAATGTCTGTTGCATGTTGTCTTGCCATCCACCTGAAAAGTCCCGCCAAGCAGGTTCAGCGAAAACTTGGCATGGGTGATGCTTGTGCCGCCCTGTTTACACCCCAAATGCTTCGTAAACGGGTCACCGATTTTGCCTACGCCGCCTCGTTTACCTGTTCCCTCAGGCGCAATCTGCCAATCATAATATGTTGTAAAGACAATACAATCGGACGTCACACTGATGGTTGCCTTCCCTTGTGGGCGAGCCTTAGTACCATGAGCATCACGAAACGCCGTGTTGTTGGCGACGAATGGGAAAGACATCCAATTATAACAGTCGAAGAGCCAACTATTCAGCTTTCTGCCAACACCCCACCATGTATATGACTTGGGGGTGCCGTCGGCATTCCGTTCCAGATACTCGCCGGGTTCATTTTTGCTATTGGGATATGTATAGAAATAAGGAAGGTCGCCATCATTTCTCCATGTATCGCCCTTTTTGCCTATCGGTGCATGCTTCTTATCCAGTATCGGGTCGTTCATGTTGTCAATAATCCCCTTTAGATATTGATACATCTGATCCTGTTGCTCTGCCGTTGTCTGAGCATTTACTGTCACACACCCAATGACAAGTAATCCCATGATATAAAACAATCGACGTTTGGTCATAATCATATTAGTTAGATAATCATAGCCAAGAGAAATAATACAATGAGAATGGTAATGAACATACATCCAAAAGTGGTCTGGCATCCTTCGAAAAGCTTTCCGAAGATATAGCCCACTGCTTGCAGGATCCAGCCCAAGATGCCCCCACCAAAGAAGATGAGGGCAATAAGTGCAATGATGCCTATAACAGCCAATATTTCCATATTCAGTGCAAATTAATAATGTTCCTTACTCATATAGACACTTCTCTGGAAAAAAACAAAAATCATAGTTTTTAATTAAAGTTTTCCTTAATAACTCTCAGAAGTTCCTTCTCAAACTCCCAGAATTCTTTTGCTGGATGGTGATTGCTGCCAGGCGCAAAGGTATTAAGGATGATATGATTTTTCCCTTTTTCTACTACATTGTAAACGCGATAGTATCTTGTCGTCTCTTTCTCTTTTCCTATTTTGTTTATTGAAACCCCCATATTAATTGTTTCCATTGAATCCTTACTTAAAACAGGGGAAACTTCATTATCATTCATTATCTTTATTCTATATTTATAATTGACGGTTTCTATGTATTTTACACCTTCTGTCACCTTAATAGGAAGAAAATTAGCAATATCCTTTGTGATATTTATATTGCCTTTATCAAAATACTTTGTCAAAATACTTGGTTTGAATTGCGCACCTACACATACAGCCATTTTACTCGTTGATTCTTCTATCGATTCCAATAGAGGATTCACAAACCATTTGCAAATAGATTCTTTTAAATCATTGTTATCATCTATGGCCTTCGTGTTGTCTGGCCAATTTGGAGAATGCCAGCCGCACAACTCAATGGCAAAGGGATAACTAACGTTTTCAGGCCATTCCTTTGAAGGTTCAGAATCGGGTTGTGTTAGATGTAACATCCATTCTATTTTTCTTCTCCACCATTGTCGTCCGCCATAACTACGCAACCACCAACGTTTATCTTTTTCCAATTCTTTTTTCGCTTTCAAAATTGGGAAATCCTTAGCCAATTTAGAATAGCTTTCTTTATTAACATAATCTATCATGGTATTCACTGGATATACCCCATTGCCTCTATATGTATGTGGATTCATGTCCGTGCCACCTGCGGGATTGTAGTCTACTACGACAATTGAACAACAGCCAGGATCACCCCAATAAGGTTCGGGCATATGGATAGGGCAGAGTAGTTTTCTCAAAGACTCATCCTTAAACCAATAGGATTGCTCTTTCTCAATATAAACATTTAGAGTGGTATCCTTCCCATCCTTATAAAAACACTCTTCTTTACCCCGGAGGGCATTTTCTTGAATACCATCATCACCTTTCAGCCAAATGTTAATTACGCGATTCCAATACGTAATAAACTCATTCGCTTTAGAATTAGAATTTGCCATAATTGTTTGTTTTTTTAGTTATGATACTGCAAAGATACACATTATTCTTGATTGTTGCAATCTTTTTATCGAAATTTTGCATTTTGAACGCAAGAACTAAGCAGCGAGAGCCAAAGGCTCCTGCTGCTTAGTGAGGTGGAAGTGTTTAGTCATTTTGTTAAGGAGAGAAGTGGTTTCAACTTCTGAGAGGTCAAAGATGGTGAGGGCATAGACCCCAAGGTTGAGTGATGGGGTGAAGAAGACTCTTTTGTTGTTGAGGTACTTCTGGATTTT
>CACYCJ010000137.1 GCA_902772925.1 uncultured Lachnospiraceae bacterium | reverse complement strand
GTTTTCAGCATGTCTCATCCGATTGTGACAGCCTGGGATGGTGTATATGACCGGTACACCCGCACTGAAACCGGAGAACGTCTGTATTGCCTTTGAGATGATAAAATCCGCTCGTAGAAATTTTAAAGCGCAAGACTATTTCTCCAATCCACGTTTTGATTTCGTCGGCATTACTACACTGTTTACTTTCTATTTCGATGTTACAGTAGATACGATTAATTTCGCCAAACGTCTGTGCAAAGATGAGAAGAATGTGATGGTTGGCGGTATAATGGCATCGCTAATACCAGACAAGGTTTATGCAGCAACTGGAATTCATCCTTTTGTCGGTCAACTAAATAAACCTGGTGATATTGATAAGGATGACACAAGAATTATCGATAGACTACCTCTTGATTATTCTATTCTTGAAGAGATAGATTACAAATATCCTGCGAATAATGCATATTTCGCATACATGACACGAGGATGTGTTAATCACTGTGCTTTTTGTGCTGTTCCACGGCTTGAGCCAGAATACTGTGATTACATAGGCATTAAGGAACAAATACGAATAGCATCCGAAAGATTTGGCGCACAGAAGGATTTGCTACTTCTTGACAATAATGTCCTAGCGTCTAAGTACTTTAACAGAATAGTTGATGAGATTCATGAGTGTGGTTTTGAAAAAGGGGCACATTTTATTGCAAATAACCAATACGAAATTACAATTAAGAATCTTAAAGACAGCTATAATGATCGTGCTTATATACGAAAGTGTATTGGATTATACAAGGAATTGATGAAGAAGCTTCCTGAGGAAAAGAAAGGAAGTTTCTATTTACTCCTTGAATCACATAACTTGCTTTCTGTTGACACAGCTACAAAAGAAAGTATTCTAGAAATTGATCCAGAAGTAAGACCATATTTTGAAAAAATGCATTCGGCTGCACGGCCAAAGGCTAGGGTTGTTGATTTCAATCAAGGAATTGATTCTCGACTTGTCACTGAGGAAAACATGCGCAAACTGGCAGAAATCTGCATTAAGCCACTACGCATAGCCTTTGATCATTGGGAGTTGAGAGATATTTATGAAAAAGCTGTCCGTAAAGCTGCTAGTGCAGGAATAACAGAATTATCAAATTATCTGCTATATAATTATAATGATAAACCAGAGGAACTCTATTACCGTTTGAAATATAACGTTGAACTCTGTGAAGAGTTGAATGTATCTATTTATTCATTTCCAATGAAGTATCATCCAATTGATGATGATGAATACTTCAGCAATAGAGATTTTATCGGAAAGCATTGGAATAGAAAATTTGTCCGCGCTGTTCAAGCGGTGCTCAATTCAACAAAAGGATGCATTGGCAGAGGACTGGAATTCTTTTATGAAGCATTTGGAATAGATGAAAAGAGATTTTGGACTATTATGTGGATGCCAGAATCCTTCATCATTTATCGAATGAAATTCAAGGATTCCTTAACAAAAGAATGGGAGGAAGCATTTTGGAGTCTTCCAGATGAAAAGTTGTCTATTGTTAAGAGCGTTGTTGCAGAGAATCGTTTTGCGAATTTCGATTTATCTGTGTACGATGAAGAAATAAGAAATGTATTGAAGTATTATTTGATCAATAGAGATAGAGCAAAAGAAATTATTGAGACTGAATTCTAAGCGCAGCGCCTTCATCCACCCCGCGAGGAAGCAAGTGTTCACAGGGGAAGACTTGGAAGTTATCGTGCTGAAAGGGCAAGCCATCATCAAAGCCCTTTGCTCCAATAGTACAAGCTACAAACGAGCATTGGAACGGCAAGCCCTGAAAGAAGCATCAAGAATCCCGCTGTCCTGACTGAACAACGGGATTCTTGCATGTGATGGTCGGCGGTCACACCATCATCCTGATATACTTATACGCCGTTGGCCTGCTCAGCCCGCACACCCTCGCCAGCTCCGACACATTCATCAGCCCCTCCGCATACCTGGGATAATACTTGATAAACACAGCGGGAAGGTCAGCC
>CACYCJ010000136.1 GCA_902772925.1 uncultured Lachnospiraceae bacterium | reverse complement strand
CGCAATGGCGCGCCCCGAATAAATCAGCAGGCGGCCATAGGTACTTTTTTCATCCAGATAGGCCACGGTATACTCCGCCCAGAAGGATATACCTACTGCCATTGCCACAAAATAAATTGTAGTATCGACAAACAATGCAACGGAAAGCTTCTGACTCTCCAAAAGCCCCCAAAAAACATCCGTAACGTAATAGATCAGAACGGCAAACAAGAATCTCTTATACACATTCCATGCAGGCTTGTCAAAGATACGAGGATCTCGAAGAATACCCCAGTTAACTATAAATAATAATATGATCGCTAAAAGACCGATTGCTGAATAATACATAGGCATTAACCTCTCAGTTTCTTTCTGGCTTTCAGATCACTCTTATTCTCATACATCCTCTGATCGGCGCGTTCATAAACCTGCGCCACCTTGTCATCCTTATCACATTTTGACATACCGAGGGCGATAACTATTCCGCCGTTTTCGATAGCATCATCATTGTGCTCATGCATCTGATTTATCAGCTCATCAAGGCGGCTCAGATCATCTCCCTGCGCAAGAACTGCAAACTCATCTCCGCCCACACGGAAAACCGGGCTTCTCTTAAATGTAGTGCAGATGATCATGCAGGCATCCCTCAGATACTGGTCTCCCGCCTTATGTCCCTCCGTATCATTGACCATCTTCAGATCATTGACATCAAAAATCACAATAGCAAATTCCGGTGAACGATTCATTTCAATCTGCGCATTTAATCTTTCCTCATAAACACGATAAGCATTCCTGTTCTTCACACCGGTAAGAGCATCGATATTTGCCTCGATCCTGGCCTGTGCCAGACGCCTGCCGTATTCCTCCTCCTGACGAACCTGCGAATCAATATCATTGACACCGACTATCAGTCTGTGTCCGTTCTCTTCCTCAAGTTTTGCAGCCTTAAGCTGAACATAACGGGGCTCGCCATCCACCATCAGTCTGTAGCTGAGAGTAAAGATACCGTTATTCTCAACCTCCTCCAGCGCATTATCCATGGTGAGTGCCGTAAATACTCTGTTCTGATCCTCCGGATATACCACACGAATGATATTCTCCCTGAATTCAGAGAAGAAATTCTCGCCCTCTCCGGGCATATCGAAAGTACCGATACCTGCCTTTGAACTGTATTCACGATATCGTCCCGTCTCCGGAACTACGATATAGATGCTTAAAAAGTCTCCGGCCAGAGCACTTATCCTGTCGTAGGCAAGCTGCTCCTCCTTCATTCTCTGTGCATCCTGACTCTGTTTAACCTGCTCATCAACATTTGTAATGCAAAGGATAATGAATCGTTCATCGTCCTGCATACGGGTAACCTTAAGGCTTACATACACAGGCTTTCCTTCCATACATAGACGGAAGGTCAGCACAAATGTGTTATTCTGATTCAATGCATCCACAAGCGTTTTTCGGTCCATTGCCATTTTTACTTCCTCAACATCCTCAGGATATACATTTTCTTCGACGGAGTCCAGACACTCCTCAAAGAAATGCCAGCCTCGCCTTTCCTCACTAAGGCTTCCGTCCTCATTGTCCGTACGATACTCTATATATTCTTCCGAATTGAGATCGACATAGTAAATATCCATATATCCGCGAGCCAGAGCCTGTGCGATATGGGTAAAGATAATTCCGTTGCTTTTTGCCTTTTCGTAGGCCTCCTTGGTAGAAGCCTTTTCTCTTGAAATGTGAATGCTGTCCGAAACATCCATATAGATTCCGAGTACGCAGAGTCGTCCGTTGGAATCCGTATATTTCAGCTTGGTAGTCTTAACCTTAATGCGGCTTCCACGGCCGTTATCCATATCGTCATAGAAGATCAGCGGCTCGTCCATGGAAAGAGCCATTTCATCATCCTGAATGATATGCTTTGCCCTCTCCTTATCAAAGAGGTCATCAACCGTACGCCCCACCACCTCGGAGGGCTCCTTCTTATTTACATATTCCGCAAATGCATGATTACATGCAAGATATTCTCCGGTCTTCGCATCCTTGGTGTAATAAAGACCGGGTATATTGTCCAGAAGCGACGATACCGTCTGCTGGAGATCCGCAATCTGAGCAACCTCCTCCAGTAGCTTTCTCTGTTTGTTTGCCTCTCGCTCCGCCCTCAGCTTACTGCCAAGCAGGAAAATAATAACAGAGAAAAGCACAAAAAGTATCGCTAAAATGATAAGCCAGTTCTGCTTCAAAAATTGCATTACGGAAACCTTCTGATTCGCAAATATGTAGGACGCAAGAGCCGCATCCGTTTCCTCATCACCGGATGAGATTGCAATTTTGTTCATGAGAAGGTATACCTCTCTGTTGCCTTTATTAACTGCAAAGGAAAGCGGAAGAGATTCACCTGTCGGAACCGTATACAGCTTATTCTTATTCAATATATTCTCTGCCGAAGGAACCCTGTAATTGCTGACGAGAACACAGTCTGCATCTCCTTTTGAAACAGCTTCATAGCATGCCGGAAGCCCATTGTAGGGTTTTATCTGAGAATCCGGAAAATACTCCATTATAAAGGTGTCCATATTTAACATATTTGCATTTACTGCAAATGTGATATTACTGTCATCGGATAGGCTCTTAGGGTCGGAAATGCGAAGAATAGCATTTATTTCCGTTTTCATGGCAGGGTCTGTCAGTCTCATTCCCCTTTGATCCGCATCATAGGTACTGAGGTAAACGGGAAATACACAGTCAACCTCTTTTGCCGAAAGCGCATCCAAAGCCTCATCCAAAGAATTATAGGGAACAGTATCGAACTCAAGATTCGGGCTGTTCAGATGACTCTTTGCATGAGCCAGGTAATCCTTAAGTGCACCTGTAAGTTCTCCCGTCTCCTCATCAGTACCGCAGAAGGGCAGATAATTACTTCTGTAGCCGATACGGATCGCACCATGCTCCTTAAGCCAGTCCTCCTGCTTGGGAGCGAGCATGGCATTTGTCTTGGAGCTGTAAAGACGCTGTTTGGATATCTTCTCGTTAAAATACGGATCCTCGTCCTGTATCTCGGCCATAGCCATATTCAGATCGTTCAGAAGGTCGGGGCGGTTTTTATTTACGGCATAGTAATAATCCGATCCTCCGATCCTGCAAACAGGGAGCACATCACGATCGTAATCAAATGTAAATATAGTGGCATATCCGTCAATCTCACCCTGTGTCAGCTTTTTCATAGACTCATCCTCGGAGTCCGTCAAAAGAACTATATTCAGATCAATGTTATACTTTTCGGCCCATTCCTTAAGAAAGTTTTCCTGTATACTACCCTTATTTACACCGATACGCTTTCCGCTGAAGGAAGAAAGATCCTCTGCCGAAATCTCTCTGTTTTCCGAATCAACATATATATAATACGCTTCCGTTCCCATGGGAAGCTCCGAAAAATACATATACTCTTCACGCTCAGGCTTATAGGAAACATCACTTAAAAGATCAATTTCCCCATCCTTCAGCATTTGAAACAGATTCGGCCAGCTGTCTTCAACGTATTCATAGGTCCACCCCGTGTAAGCCGAAATCTTCTGATGGTATTCATAATCAACTCCGCAGCGTCTGCCGAACTGATCATAATAACAGAAGGCTGAATCGAACCATCCGACTCGAACAACCTTCGGATCCTCTTCCTCCGCAGACATCTTTACCGGCGTCAAAAGACAGACAGTGAAGGCAGCCAGCAGGAAAAATATTATCAATTGTTTTATATTTTTATTTATTCTCAATTCGGCATCCCCCCGTAAGCAAAAGTCCAAAATACCAAGATATATTATAGCATTATCGCCACTACTTGTAAATGTGACACAGTGGGGCGTATGTTAAGCTTCGAAAAGCATACACATTTAACTCAATAACCGCCTATACAGGTATATACTTTTCTCGGCGCTGAAAGCCTCGAAAAGCATACACCTGTATAGGCGGTTTTATTTATCTATACATTAAAGCATGTCTTGAATGCCGTGATGTTCTTTCCGTCTTCTCTTCCGTATATGGCGAAGCAGATTTCTTCAAAATACTTTCCGTATTCTTCGTCTACGATTACTTTCTTGAAATACCCGGCTACATCTTCCGGTCTGTTTCCGAATGCACCGCAGCCCCATGCTCCCAGGACGAGATATTTATACCCATATTCCACGGCTGCCGCAAGAGCTATCCTGATTCGTCTGATAAAGGTTTCTTCGATAAGCTTATCGGAAGCAAGTGACGCCGCACCGTACCTGTTTGGTGCGGGGGCGGTCAGAACTCCCATAGTTACGGGTTCTTCGAGAAAATCGTATTTCTCATCTCTGAAAACAACAACATTAGGTGAGATTAGCATATAATCGGATTCCACCTTACTGATATGTGTATTATTATATTTATACATTTCGGATGCTTCCTTGGAAGTAATGGATTCATAAAGGGTACTGCATCTGCAGAGCGCCTCCTCCTGAGCATTTGCACCGTGCCTGAATCCGCCGCCCGGATTATGCGCATTTGCAAAATTCATTACCAGAGGATTCTCGTATTTTCTTCCGGCCTGAAATGAGTCCGCATTAATCACCTTGACCCTGCATAGCACATCATTCTTTTTATCCGCCGGTATGCTCCTCACAAGCTCATTTCCACGCTCCGGCGTAATAACATAGACCTTCCTAAGATCAATATCAGGAAGCAAAATATCTTTCCCGAATGCATTATACCTTCTCTCTGCCGTTATCCTCAGAGTTTCTTTTCCAATT
>CACYCJ010000135.1 GCA_902772925.1 uncultured Lachnospiraceae bacterium | reverse complement strand
TCACCAGAGAAAGCTGATGGTTGATAAGCCATCAACTCTAGACTTACACTATCCCATATGACCTTATATGTTAATCCATTCTCCACAAAGTTCTGACCAAAAATATGAACAAAGGGGAAAAACAGAACCACAAGGATAGCTTGTAATAGTTTAAAATTATTCCTATTTCTATTCATCTAGTATCTCTTATTAATAGATTAATACAAAGCCGTCATCAAAATTATCATCTTCTGTAAAACAATCGGGTTGTGAAGCAGAACTACTATTATTAACCATAAGTTTTATTTTCTTTGATTTTACTCGAGAACAAACACTCGTATGCTTCAGCCTTTTATTGGTTATCATGAAAGATCCTTCTTTATGTTCAGCTAGCCAAGATGGATTGGAAATAAACTTATATAGTTCTCTGTATGTTGAAAACTCCTTAGATACACCTTCCATGACGCCTGACTTTCTAACAATATTAGTGGCTATACAAGAGGGCATCGCACCATTTGTATAGGTATGGGTTTTTCCATCTTCCTGCCACTTTTGTCCTTTAGCAAGCGCCTTCATATCATGGTACGCTTGGTATCCCGAATAGTTTTTTTCACCAACTTTATGGTATGTGACATTTCCATTGGCATCATAGCTTTTGATCATTTTTTCATTTTTCACAATAATTGTAACAATTGCCCATAGTACACATTCATCCTTATATGTAGGTACAACTTTAGCAGTGTCAATCCCATAAGCGTTTCCTCCAATACTTTGCCCTGAACCTGTTTCCCAATGATCTAGCATACTGCTCCTTCTCAAAGAAGTATGATGCGCAACATCAAGATTACACTCAAAATCATCGTAATCGTCTTCTTGATTACAGCTACTAACAATGGCAACACCACCAGCAATCAGCAAGCATGCTGCAAAAGAATAATACAATCGTTTCATAAAATTTTCTAAGTTTGTTATAATTTTATGCCATTAGTGTCTATTTTAAAACTGTATCTGTCCCGCTGGTCTCAGAGCATCACACCCCTCAAAAGCACCATCCTTCACAACTTCAATAGTTGATGGGAGATGAACATTCTTCAAACTAACACAGTTTTTGAAGGCTAAGTTATCTATTTGTTTTAAACCTTCTGGAAGACTAAGGACAGAGAGAGTGATCTGCAATTACTAAAGGTCCCATAATTTATTTTTTCTATTGGCGATAATTTCATTTACCAAGTTTTTTATCAAATGGAAAAGCAAATTTATGAATCTCAGTGTCCTTGCTCTTCAATGCCACATGAACAAGATCCTTACAGCCATAGAAAGCACTCTCTTCGATTCTTTTCAGGGAGGATGGAAGGATGATAGACTGCAATGTCTTGCACTCTGAGAACGCACACTCTTTTATTGAAATGATTCCTTCCGGGAGAATCACCAAGGAAGGAGTATTCATATATGCGTAGGCACCCACGACTTTTACCTCAGGAAGGATTTGGGTAGTGGTACAAGCAAGAATCAACTCTTTCGTCGCCTTCTCTACTACTGAGTTCGAACCTGCAGACTTGTAAGTCTTGTTGCTATCTTCCACCGTAATTGACATGCAGTATTCACAATCCTTGAAGGCTGCAGATTCAATACTCTCAACGGAAGAAGGCAGATGAATCGAAGTTATCCCACTCTTATAAAATGCCCGTGAACCAATACTCTTGATGCCATCGACGACAACAGTCCCTTTGCACCCAACCACTAATTTGTTTTGTTCTGTATCAATCACGGCATTGCAATCGTTTCGGCTATCGAATACCTCGTTAGCTGAATCGACACTAATCTTCTGCAGTGAGATACAGCCACGGAAGATATCACTATCTATACTATATACCCCCCTTGGTATGGTGACGCTTTCCAGAGACGTGCAATAGCCAAAGCTTGCCCCACCGATGATTTCCAGAGTCGTAGGAAAAACGACTTCCTTCAGATTTGAACAATATTCGAATGCACCATCAGCAATACATAACACCCCTTCCGGGATAACAATTCTCTGAAGTTTGCGACAATGGCTGAATGCGAATTCACCTATTGTCTCAATGTCCTGAGGAATGATGGTCGAACTACATCCAAATATCAGTTTATTGTCGGAGGAATAGATGATTGCGTTACTACCATTTCTAGAGTCATAGTCCGTATTGTTTTTGTCAACGACAATGGAAATGACTTCTGGGCAATTGTCGAAAGCAAGTTCCTCGATGGATTCTACAGATGCAGGAATGAAGATCTTCTTTAGGTTAGGACAACTGCTGAACGCAAAATAATTGATTCTTTCCACCCCCTCAGGGATTGCTACTACCTCCGCCAGACAACCCATAAATGCATACTTATCAATACATCTTACAGAAGAAGGAATCTTTGTAGCACTACATCCCACAATTAGGGAATTGTCTTGTGTCACGATTATCGCGTTACATCCCTCTCGGCTGTCAAACACAGGATTTTTCTTATTCACAACAATCGTTGTTAGGCAGGTACAATATTGGAACGGAGCAGCACCTACGACCTTTATACTGGAAGGAATGCTTACCGACTCGAGATTTGCACAAGCCTGAAAGGCATAATCCGAAATTACCTCAACCCCTTCATCTATCTTTAGATGTTTTATTGCGCAACATGTAGTGAATGCATATTTCTCTATTTCCTTCACACGATAGCTCTTTCCTTTATGTTTCACTACTGCCGGGATTTCAAGAACATCATTCTTAAGAGCATAAAAACTGTACAGACTGTCATCCTGTATAGCGACATTGACATGTTCATTATCTATGACCTTGTATTTGATACTAGATTCGATGAAAAACGAATCAGCCATCATGCAGTCAGCACTGCAAAACAATGCTATGAATAAAATAACTATTCGACTCATAATAACATGAATCATATTTATTTAAAAGTATGTATTATTTTGACAGTTTAGTTCGCAATAATGTAAATACTACCTTCTACAAGACAACAGTCTGTTAGACATCACCTTGTACATTGTAGCGTTTCCAGACACGACACATAGCCAATTAAAGGCAAAGAGTATCTTTGAGTTCGGCAAAGCCTACTAGTGAGATACAGCCTTACGTCGGATATTACTTTGCACTTCATTATGATCTAACGTAAATATACTCCGTTGAGTTCCCAAGCCCCCCCATCGCTACCGTCCTTTTTGTTGACTTCCTTTGATCCTGAAACAGGAATTGAGTAAGTGCCATATCGATTCTTGTCGGGATTAAATATATCAAAACCAGTGAAAGATACAGAACTACTGCCCACATAAGATGTTGATGCAGAGTGACCTTCCTTAGTTTTTGCATTATATAAAGTTATCCCCTGTACTTTTTGGCGGTTATCTTTATTTGCAAAAAATGCAGTTTTTTCGCTTGATGAGGTAAAAGTGCGGTAGGTTAATGATCCTGTAGAATTTACACTATTAGCAACATTCACAATATCTGATGAACTGACTCCTGTTGTATCATTATAACTGTCTCCTAAGCTTGCTAGAATCTCATCAGCATATTGTTGAGCATTTTTAGGACACATAGAAGGGGGGACTTCAAAATATTCTCTTTTCTTGCTTTTTATCCACATATCAACCAACGTAGTGATAACACAGCCTGCTTGCACCTTATTATAGTAAGTATTCACTTTATAATATTCTTTTTTAATCGTTTCAGAAGACCCAGTAATAAGACCGTCCTCGGGTACACTTCTTCTTGTATGCGTGTTGTAATTGATGTCCAAATTAGCGTCAAGCTCATAGAATTCGTCATCTTTACTACAGCCAACTACCGTAACGGTTGCAACTACCAGCATTGCTAGCGATGGAAAAAGTATCTTTTTATTCATAATATTTAATACACAACACAGAATAATAATATAGTGTTGATTTTTAAAAATAAAACTTTCCTACTCTGAGTTTTCGGATTCCCTCCTTTTTACTTGTCTGGTCAAGATATAATCATCCGGCTGATTTTTCTCACATTGATTGCATCACTTAATGGAAAGGTTTAGGTTGATGCTTATTTACCATTTCAAAATTCAAAAGCATTTTTTCACATCTCTATATAAGTATAGAAGCAATACTGACCACGAACAAGTTGCAATTCGTACTCTCCTGAAAGATTTAATGGTAAGGTTATGATTGATGTATTTTCTGGGATAAATACTTCATATACCTCCTCGCCATCCTCATCTATAATATATAAGGTGTATTCGGCGTGCGAATCCAAAAAGGTCAGATTATTCTCGGAAAGTGTGGCATCAGGAGAAGTGGGAAGCTTTGCTGGTGCCTTGGGACGTGGTTTGGTTACAACAGGTGTATAAATCTTCACCTCAAATTCTAACTTAGTAGGATTTGAAGGTGTTGATGGAGTTGTTGATTGAGCATGACCCATAAAAATGGTTACACATGCAAAAAGT
>CACYCJ010000134.1 GCA_902772925.1 uncultured Lachnospiraceae bacterium | reverse complement strand
TTCTTTACATCGGGTATGAACAGATAATCTCCCGTTTCAAAATCAAAATCCTTTTTGATAACGAAGGGAAGCATTCCCCAGTTGATAAGATTTGAACGATATCTCTTTGTGGCATATTCCTTAGCCACATTTGCCCATCCGCCGAGCACCTTCTGACAGGATGCTGCCTGCTCACGGGCCGAACCGTCTCCCGGCTTCACCGCAAATATCGTACTTCCTACTCCTACCTCAGAGCCCTTTACTTCAGGGAACTTCTCCTTGAAGGTCTTTACGATCTCATTTATCTCGGGATTTATCTCACAGAGATGCTCTCCCTTTTCACGCGAGATTTCAACCTCATGTATGGCCTTTGCTCTTCCTACATACTCGGGATCCTTTCTGGAAAGAGTGAATTCGGCAAGCCCGATGGGATTGGATCTGAAGGACGATGTCTCTCCCGAGGGGATAAGCTCATCCGTCGTAGTTACGGGATCGTGAATTACCGATGCAAACTTAAGCAGAAGATGCTCCGTAAGTGCAGGCATCTCGGGCCAGTCCTTGATATTCGGTCCGAATACCGGCTCAACCGACTTATCGGCCTTTCCGAAGCCGTTATAAACTCTGTTGTCATAAATCTTTCTGTCAAAGAAATACTTAGGTCCCGTGTACTGTACGTCAAGCTCGGTTGCAGCCGTAAGGTAGCCCTTATTTACCGCGGTTGCCGCAATACTTCTCGCATCCATAAGAGCTACGGATGCAATCTGTCCGTTCTGTATCTTCGAACCCTCACGGTTCGGGAAGTTTCTTGTCGAATGTCTTATGCTGAGTGCGCCGTTTCTCGGTGTATCTCCTGCTCCGAAGCAGGGTCCGCAGAATGCGGTCTTAACGATTGCTCCCGTCTCAAGCAGATCGGGTATCACGCCGTTCTTTGCAAGCTGCATCATTATCGGAGTACTTGCGGGATAAACTGCAAGAGTAAATTCCTCGCTTCCAATGTAGTGTCCTCTCATAATGTCAGCCGCTTCGCATATATTCTCATAACCGCCGCCGGCACAGCCTGCGATTATTCCCTGTTCAACATAGAGCTTTCCGTCGTGTATCTTATCACTGAGCTTAAATTCCACATCTCCGGTAAGCTGCTTCTTTGCAAGCTCCTCGACATCGTGAAGGATGTCTGAAAGATTCGCTTTAAGCTCCTCGATCGTATAGGTATTGCTCGGGTGGAAGGGCATTGCTATCATGGGCTTTATCTTTGAAAGATCCACATAGACAACTCCGTCGTAATAAGCAACCTTTCCGGGCCTCAGCTCTTTATAAGCCTCGGGTCTGTAATGTGTCTCATACCACTTCTTTATCTCCTCGTCTGTCTCCCAGATTGAAGAAAGGCAGGTGGTCTCTGTCGTCATTACATCTATTCCGATCCTGAAATCTGCAGAAAGCTTCTTTATTCCGGGGCCGACGAATTCCATTACTTTATTCTTAACATAGCCGCAGCCGAACACCTCTCCGATTATGGCAAGAGCCACATCCTGAGGACCTACGCCCTTTGTCACCTCTCCGTCAAGATATACGGCAACTACTCCCGGTCTTGCCACATCGTAGGTCTTGCCGAGAAGCTGCTTAGCAAGCTCACCGCCGCCTTCGCCTATAGCCATGGTTCCGAGTGCTCCGTATCTTGTATGGCTGTCAGAGCCGAGTATCATTGCGCCGCATTCAGCCAGCATTTCTCTTGCGTACTGATGGATTACGGCCTGATGAGGAGGAACATAAATTCCGCCGTATCTTTTTGCACAGGAAAGACCGAAAATGTGATCATCTTCATTTATCGTTCCGCCTACCGCACAAAGTGAATTATGACAGTTGGTGAGCACATAGGGTATGGGGAATTCCTTGAGACCCGATGCTCTTGCAGTCTGTATGATCCCCACAAAGGTTATGTCGTGAGAAGTCATCTTATCAAACTTGATCTTAAGCGCATCCATATTTTCGCCGGTATTGTGCTTCTGAAGGATTCCGTACGCCATTGTCTCCTTCGCAGCCGTTTCCTTGTCGGCCGTCCTTTCATCAACACCTCTTTTTTTCAATTCCTCATTTACACCCTCCGAAGCGGGAATGAGTGTCTGTCCGTCGAGCAGATATGCTCCGGTTTCGTAAAGCTTTACCATTTATATTTAAACCTCCTTATATTATCCAAGTAACCAAAACCCGTCCGCGGGTCATCCCGTGCATGCATTTCGGCCGTTTATACAGCCTGCCGCACATTCTCAATCCTCCAGGGGACTGTACCTGTCAAGGGCGGTATTAAAGACATAACGCCTCTTGGCATCTATTATCACATTAAACACATGATCGTGATTTTGGAGAATGAGTATCGTATCCTCTTTTGTTATGGGAAGCCTCTCCTCTCCAACTACCGCAAAGAATTCCCCGTCAACCCTTTCAAGCACAACACCGTTATCCAGCTTACGGGTGAGGACCTCCTTAGCTTCTTTCTTTTCGGGAGCAGCCGGCATTTCAGACTGTGCGGCCTCCGGCTCGGTTTTCTTCTTTATAACCTTTATTTCCATAACCCTAGTCCTTAAGTGAATCTATATAGGATTCGTAATCCTCGATCGATACGCTCTTTACTTCCTTTACCTTACCCTTGATTTCCTGAACGGCCGCTTCAAATCCGGCCTCGTCGGAATCGGAATTATCTACCTTATAAACGGTTCCGTCCTCGGTAACATCCTTCACGGCCGAAAGCTTAATGCTCCATTTTCCGTCATTTAATCCGAGATAATAATAAGCATCATACGCTGTTCCTCCGAAGCTTGAAACCACTCCGTCACTTGCAAGTCCTACCAGATTGCAAACGCCGAGGAAGTAAACTCCGCCTCTGTCGCAGCCGTAGAAAAATGCTTTTTCATCATCCATAAGCACCATTTCCGGAACATCATCGCCGTCTAAGTCGCCGATGTAAAGCTTTTCGGGAAGAGCGCCCTCCGTAGAATACTCCGAGGAATTAAAGAGTCCCGCAACCGAAACGCCCTTGCTCATGTCCTCCTTGATATTGTCGGAGAGATTTGCAAGATATTCCTTGTATTTTTCCTTCCACTTGGGACGGCAGAGCTCCTGAACCTCACTTAAATCGGCATTCTTATATACCTTCTTTATCTTTTCGGAAAGCTCAAGCGCCTCCTCGAATTTCTCCTCCTTGGCAAGCCTTACCGCCTCGGAAATGTAGTAGCTCTCGCCCTCAGACTCAGCCTTTGCAAGAAGAGTCTCGTAATCTTCCTTGAAGGTTCCGTAAAGATCGCTTCCGCCAAACTGTTTTATACTTTCCTTCAGCAGCTCGATGCATTCGAAATATTCTTTATTT
Organism: uncultured Lachnospiraceae bacterium; assembly: GCA_902772925.1. Taxonomy (GTDB): domain Bacteria; phylum Bacillota; class Clostridia; order Lachnospirales; family Lachnospiraceae; genus Eubacterium_Q. The sequence continues at coordinate 13,856 of CACYCJ010000134.1, read as the reverse complement.
CTGTAATGCTCCCTTGCCATAAGGTAAGCATCATTTATATCCGCCGCATCTCTCAGGCTGTCCTTAACCCAGTTGGCATATTCCTTGTCATAATAATACGACACTGCGATCTGCGCATAAGCATCTATGACTCTGTATTTCATTTCGCCGCTCTGAAATGCAGCAAACTGCTCCTCAAGCTCGGAATTAAGCGCACTGTCCAGCGTATCCTTATAATCACCCTTAAAGTTGTCTGCATATCTTACGAAATATTTCTTTATCAGATAAACCGTATCGAAGCCTTCCTTTAATTCGGCATTCTCATAATCCTTGCTTCCGTTATCTATATAATCACGGACCGCGGTCTTATATGCATTTATTATCTCAATGCTGTTTATCTTCGTAAAATACAGTTCCGTGGCTCCGGAATATCCGTCCATATTTTCAATCTCGATGAAGATATCCTTTACCGTATCATAGTCGGTTTTGCCGTCCAGATAGAGATTAGCCTGATATGTCAGATAATCGGGAAGGCTTGCGTCAACTCTCTTTTTCACAAACCCGAAGTCCGTAAAAAGAATTTTATCGGCCTCATCCCTGTTTCCCGTTTCAATAGCATTATAGAACTTGGCTTCATAAAATTTGGGCAAAATGAATATCACACCGACCACTGCGCCTGCCGCAATGAGAATTATATCTATGATAAAAATAATCAGCCAGACCTTCGTTCCTTTTTTCACCTTATGTGATCCTCCCTGTTTATGTGGTCTTTTTACAGTGATCATTAATCAAGCAGGTATCATAAGCGCCACCCGGCACTTACGATATATCTTTAATTTGCATCACCTTCGGATGCAGCCTTTGTATTTGCAGAGGTATCTGTAGCCGTGGCAGCCTCCGTTGTTTCCGTAGTTGCCTCGGTTACCTCCTCGGTAGTCGTTTCTTCGTCAGCTTCCGTTTCCCCGGCATCCGACATATCTATGTCCTTAAGCGCCGACACTCCGCTTGAAAAGCCTACCGCAGCAGCTCCTTCATAAACGGGATTGGGATTCTTTTCGAAAAGAAGATAATAATTATAGGCAAGCCCCGCTGCAAAAAGCAGAAGTGCCACCAGAGAAACGATCCCTATCACCTTCATGACAACCGAACCGCCCTTCTTCTTTCCCGAAGCTTCCTCCTCGGTCACTTCACGGATACGCTCCTCCTCTTCAAAGTATTCACTTCCGTCCCTTACGGTCTTTCCGTGAAACTTTCTTTTTCCGGGCTCACCTGTCAGTACATCAGTTTTTTCATCACCGCCGGAAATGAGAATGTCACTGTGCTCCCTTGAATCCGAAGTTTTAGCTTCCTTCTTATCTTCGGAGCCGTCATTTGCATTGTTATCCGTGCCGTCATCCGCCCCATCGCCTGAGCCGTTATTTGTTACGGCATCTGTATTTTTATCCGCGTCGTCCTTGCCGGCATTTTCCGATTCTACGGGGTCATTTTTTACGCCCATCTCCTCATCGGTCAGTACTGTAGTGGAGTTTTCATCTTCATCTGCCGTATCCTTGTTTGCGGCGTCTTCCGCCTCATCCGGCTCATCCACAAGAGGTTCGCCGCATTTTACACAAACCTTCTCTGTATCCGGATACAGTATTCCACAGCATCTCTTACTCATATATCAACCTTTCTGTAAATATATTTCATAAATACGAATGCGATGTCAAATGTGTCAATGACCTCACATCAATTCATTTAAAGCTTTTTTAATTCCCGAATTATTAAAAACAGATATCGAGAACCTCTTTGATCCTCTTTACGGGAACTATCTTAAGTGCATTCTTTACTTCATCCGCAACCTCTTCAAGATCCTCCTCGTTGTCCTTCGGAATGAGTACCGTCTTAACTCCGGCACGCATAGCGGCCATCAGCTTTTCGGGAAGTCCGCCGATCGGCATCACATTTCCTCTTAATGAGACCTCTCCGGTCATTGCGATCTTCGGATCGACCTTTTTGTTAAGCAGCATTGATACAAGCGCCGTTACAATGGTTATTCCCGCGGAAGGTCCATCCTTCGGAACCGCACCCTCGGGTACATGGATATGTATATCGTATTCGTTCAGATTTTCGGTTTCCTTGGGATACATTCCCTTTACAAGGCTTACCGCAATCTCAACGGATTCCTTCATTACATCTCCGAGCTGTCCGGTAATGGTAATCTTGCCCTGTCCCTTTATCCTGGTAGTCTCGATAAAGAGTATCTCTCCGCCGGCCATTGTCCACGCAAGGCCCGTTACGATTCCGGGGATTGTTGTCTTTTCTATGACATCGTGCCTGATGGCCTTTCTTCCCAGATATTCGTGAAGCATTTTGGGCGTTACCGATATGGACTGTGCCTCGCCCTTGACAAGCTTGACCGCCGCATAACGGCAGATACTATCTATCTGCTTCTTAAGGCCTCTTACGCCTGCCTCTGCCGTGTATTCTTCGATGATCTTCCTTATGGCAGTGTCGCTTATCTTAAGATTTTTGGCCTTTATCCCGCTTGCCTTAAGTGCCTTGGGGATAAGGTGTTTTTTAGCTATATTGAATTTCTCGGTAGCCGTATAGCCCTGGAATTCGATTATCTCCATCCTGTTGAGAAGCGGCTCCGGTATGGTATCGGTAGAATTTGCCGTACATACGAAAAGCACATTTGAAAGGTCGTAGGGCACATTCATATAGTGATCCGTAAACGAGAAATTCTGCTCGGGATCGAGGACCTCCAGAAGTGCCGATGAAGGGTCTCCGCCGTAATCCCTTACAAGCTTATCCACTTCATCGAGGACCATTACGGGATTTGATACGCCCGAACGCTTGATCCCCTCCATTATACGGCCCGGCATGGCACCGATATAGGTCCTTCTGTGGCCTCTTATCTCTGCTTCATCCCTGATTCCGCCGAGACTTATCCTCACATATTTTCTGTCGAGCGCGGCAGCAATGCTCTGACCGATACTCGTCTTACCTGTTCCGGGTGCTCCCACAAAAAGGAGTATCGAACCGGATTGTTTTTTATTGAGCGCCATTACGGCCATCTGCTGAATGACTCTGTCCTTAACCTTCTTGAGTCCGTAGTGATCCGAATCCAGGACCTTTTCCGCCTTTACCAGATCTATCTCGGGATTCTGGGCATCCTTCCATTCAAGACTCGTCACAAAATCAAGATAATCATAGAGCATTCCGTACTCATGACCGTCCTGACCCTCCTGACGCATTCTGTTGAGAGTCTTATCGGCCTCCTTGCGGGCAACCTCGTTCATTCCCGACTCGGCAATCTTTTTCTCAAAGAGCCTTACATCAGAAATACTTTCGGGATGCATTGCATCAAGCTCCTTTTGAAGAATGTCTATCTGCTTACGGATTGCAGACTCTCTGTAGAGCTTCTCATGCTCCTCGACCTGCGCATCCTCTGCCTCGCTGTGAACCTTCGTCATCTCGACGAATTCATAAGCGGCAGTCTCTATAAGGTTATATCTCATTCTCACCGAATCAGTCTCGATGATCGAATACTTTTCTTCCCATGTGATATTGAAATAATTCGACATAGACGAAGCCAGCTCATTGATGGATTTCCACTGAAGGATAAGGCTCCTTGCCCAAAGTCCCCACTGATAATCCTGAACAAACTCCAGAAATGCGTTTTTCAGCTTTTCAAATCTGCTCTTTTTTTCATCAAGAGGAATATCATCCACCTCGGGTCGGATCGATGCATCCGCAACTATGTCATCACCATCCATCTGGATATTACTGAGGTCGACCCTGTCCAGAGTCCTGATCCTTATATTTCCCTCACCGTCGATATTTTCCACCCTTGCGGAAACGCCGATGGGATAAAAATCATCAACTTCTATAATCGGGGTCGGAATATCATCCTTCAGATATACGAAAAGAACGACCTCACCGGTGATGAGTTCCTTTATATCCCAGCTGTCTATTACTTCTTTTTTAAAATAAAATACTACATCAGGAAGCAGTAATGTATCGTAAATAGGTATTGTAGTCATTATCATTCTCCATTCATTTAGAAACAAATATTCAATTTATAATACTACATTTTTCGACGCTCTTCAACTAAATTCAGACAGCTTCGGATACTTGTATAATTCCTTTTAAATTGCTATAATCGAGAGCGTAAATAACCGTAAACAGAATTCGGCACCGATCCTGCGTGCATTATAAAAGTACCAGACTTAAGGAGTACCCTATGGAAAACAGTTCCAACCCGAATATTCAAAAAGATATGAAAAAAGCCTATAATATGACCGGTTTCTGGCTGACACTTTGTATGCTGCTTACCTATCTCATAATCCTGGTTACAAGGCTCATTATAAACAAAACCGGCTCGAATCTTCTGTCGAGTGACACATTTGCTCTTGTACTCGGAACAGTCCCGATATATATCTGTGCTTTTCTGTACTTTTTCATGATGAAAAGGCCGCCCGCAATGCCGGCTTCTCATGTTTCTCTCAGTAAAAAACAGATCGTGATACTTTATTTTATAGGTGAAGCCTGTCTTACCGTCGGAAATCTCATCGGTGTTGTCCTCGGCCTTGTCATAAACAGCATTTTTAAGATACAGTCCTCAAACACGACTATTCAGATGCTTTCGAAAACCAACATTCCGGTACTTCTCATCGTCGCCATCATCATCGGGCCGATATTTGAGGAGCTGATATACAGAAAATTTTTCATCGACCGTGTCGGCGGCTATGTTCCCGCAGCAGCTATAATCATGTCGGGACTTTGCTTCGGACTGTTCCACCAGAACCTTTATCAATTCTTTTACACCACTGCCCTCGGATGTTTATTTGCGTTCATATATTTAAGCACGGGGAAGAATCTGATCAATACGCTAATGCACATTTTAATGAACTTCATTCACTCCTTTGTGCCTTTCATTATAATGCGTCATATCAATCTGGATGTTCTGACGGAATCAGCCGGAGATCTTTCCAAAATGCTTTCCACCGCGTCGGAAAATCCCGATGCCATGATGGGAACTCTGAAGACTATTTACACTCCCTGGTTTATTATGCTGATGATCTACAGCATATTTATTTTTGCGGCCGCGATCATCGGAGTTATCTTCTTCATAATTCACTTTAAGCTTATAAAAAGCCTTGTACCTAAGGGCTTTACGGACACTAAGACTGCTTTAAAGCAGATACTGATACAGCCCTTCATAATCACATTTATAGTTACCCATATTGCCCTTGCGGTACTTACTCTTATCATTTAGGTATTGCGGTGAGCATCATTTTGCGGTATTATATATTTGGAATTTTGTGTAGTTTTATTTGAAAGGCTTATCATGAAGATCGATTTAAATGAAATCCTGTATGCGGTTTCCTATGCATTGGATGCCACTGAAATTGAATACTTTGATAAGTTGGACTGGGCCAGCAAGGTTGAACTTGACAGCCGCCTTTTCAGCAGTCACTATCTCTATAATGTCAACATCGGCCACAGTAAGAGGGTTGCCGCTCTCGCTGTCATTACCGGCAGAATGCTCGGACTCAGTGAGAACGAACTGATCGATCTGGCTGCGTTTGCCATTTTGCATGACAATGCTCTGACGGAATTCAACCAGGAAGAGCTGGAATACAAAAAATACAACAACGGAAAATCCTACTCATCGCAGGATTTCTTTATCAGACACTGTATCATCGGCGAAAAAAACACAGGACTTCTTCCCTTCAGGACCAACAACAGGGATGTTATCCTTTATCACCATGAAAACGCCGACGGTTCGGGTCCCTTCGGAAGAGTCGCTTCCCGTACTCCCATTAAATCACAGCTCATACATCTTGCGGATTATATCGATACATATTGCAATCTCGTCATCACCTCGAGATCGAATTATGACGACATCTGTCAATATGTAAAAACACACACCGGAACATTTTTCTCGATGGAGGTTTCGGTCGCATTTCTTAATGCGTTCAAGCCGAAGACTCTGCATAACATTTCCGCCGGTAATATCGATAAGTTCCTGCATAATATGAGCAAGCATTTCCAGGATAATTACACTACCCAGGATATCAGAAACATGGGTGCGCTCTTTGCAAGGATAGTTGATTATAAGTCACATTATACCCGCAGACACTGCCTCGGTGTCGCCGACAAGGCCTACATCATGGCTATGCATTATGATTTCACCGAAGAAAAAGCCGCAAGATACTATCTCGCGGGCGCTCTGCATGACATTGGCAAGCTGCTTGTTCCAAAGGAAATTCTGGAGAAACCCTCCAAGCTTACCGATGCCGAATATGAATCTATGAAAACACACGCTTACGGAACCTACAAGGTTCTGTCCGAGCTGAAAAATATGAGGGATATATGCAGCTGGGCTTCTCATCACCACGAAAAGCTGAACGGCTCCGGTTATCCCTTCGGTCTGGATGCGAGTCAGCTCACCCTCGAGGAAAGGCTTATGTCCTGCGTGGACATCTACCAGGCACTCACGGAAAAGAGGCCTTATAAGGAAGGCTTCCCTCACGATGAGACGATCCGCATTATGAAGGATATCGCCTACAAGGGCGACATCGACCTCGATATAGTATTTGAAATGAACAGAATCTTCAGAGACCTCGATCCGTACGAAGAGATCAAGCTCTCCAACACCGAAGTCTTACGATCGGCATTCTGAAAAAGTGACAGGGAACGGTTCTCTGTCACTTTTTTTATATTTACATACAGAATGATACAGGCAGGTATTTTATCAAAGTATGTTACGGTTTCTGTTTTTCTCAAAATATGGTTATGAATTTTCACAAAGCACTCGAAACTCGCCTACGGCTCAAACAGTCTCGTGCATTTGGAAAATTCTATAACCATAGTTTTGGAAAAACTACGAAACCTTCACGAAAGCTTTGATAAAACACCTGCCTGTATCTCTTCTTGCTATTTACATTAAAAAAGTGACAGAGGACCGTCCCCTGTCACTTTTTTCATTCAGATATGATTTCTGCGCCGTCCTCGGTTACGAGGATCTGTATCTCCCACTGTGCCGACTTGGAGCCGTCTGCCGTAAATATGGTCCAGCCGTCATCCTCATCCTGGAATACTTCTGCATCTCCCATATTGATCATGGGTTCGATGGTAAACATCATTCCCGGAACCATCAGCATCTCGGTTCCTTTTCGGGACACATAGCTTACCCAGGGATCCTCGTGGAATTCAAGGCCAACCCCGTGACCGCCGATATCTCTAACTACCGAATAGCCGTGTGATTTTACGAAATCATTTACTGCCTGTCCCATATCTCCCAGAAATCTCCAGGGCTTTACTTCCTTAAGTCCGACATAAAGTGCTTCCTTTGCAACCTCAACAAGCTTTCTGTCTTCCTCCGTGATATTCCCTATGGTAAACATTCTGGCGGAATCGGAAAAGTATCCGTTAAGTATTGTAGAGCAGTCAACCGTGATTATATCTCCGTCCATGAGTATCTCATCGTCCGAAGGTATCCCGTGGCAGACAACATCATTTATCGATGTACATACAGATTTGGGGAAGCCCTCATAATTAAGCGTTGCGGGAATTGCTCCGTACTTGACCGTGGTTTCATATACGATCCTGTCTATTTCCGATGTCGACATTCCTTCGCAGATCTTTTCTCCCACCGCATCGAGACAAGCCATATTTACCTTTGCACTCTCTCTGATCTTTGCGACCTGTTCGGGATTCTTTATCAAAGAGCGGTCCGGAACAATGTGTCCTGCATTCTTAAATGATTCAATCCTTCTGTCAAATTCCTCATGGCACTGCTTATATTTTATCCCGCTTCCACACCAGCATTTGTCATTTCGTCCCAGCTTCATAGCCATTTTTATCCTCTTTCTCTCTTATGTGTAAATAATATCTCTTCTGCGAATATACTTTCTCTACTGCGAATATATTTTCTCTACTGCGTATCTATTATCTCTACCGAGTAAGAAACATCCCCGATATAATTTCCTTTTGAATCAAAATCCTTATCCGAATTATAGACAAAAACCGTCAGCGTTACATTTCCGTCTATCTCCTCATACTGCTCGCCGGCCGTAAACTTTACACAGTCCATTACAGTATCATCGGTCACCTCTTCGTCCAGAAGATGGCTGTACCAGCCGGAGTTTGCATTCGCCAGATCATCATAGAGATAATTCTCCATATAAGGTCTGTAGGAAAAAACATCACTTGGTTTAAGGATAGTCTGATTGATCTCTTCGCCGTTTTTCAGCTTAAAGCTTACATTGTAGCCGACCTTGCAATCCTCGTAGCCGTCAAATGACTGCCAGTAACCGAGCCAGGTTTCCTTAAATACATTTCCGGTACCCACAGAGATCGGAACGCTGTCGTCATCTGTGGCAAATGCGTCTATAGTAACGATATCCTGTCCCTTTACCCAGGCTGATTCGTATTTCGTAATCTTTTCCTTTACACCCGAGGTGTCGCTGAGATGGAAAAGTGCTATCTCACGCACGCCCTTTATGGTGGTCTTCTCTCCTTCCGATTCACCGCCGTCATCGGCATCGGAAGCGGAAGCCTTGGCAAAATGCGGTGACAAGGCTTCGGGATTATCTTTATTTGTCTCGTCAACCCTGCCTATAAGGGAATTCTCTGTCGTAATATTTACGGCTTCCGTAGTGGAAGCTTCGGACCCGCAGCCCGAAAGAAGAGCCGGTCCGGCAGCTATCACGCCGGCGATGATAATACCCTTAAAAAGCTTTTCCGATATTTTCATATTATTCTTTCCGTTTTCTCTCAATTATTTCAGCAGCAATGTGTACATTACCGCCTTCTCGGCATGGCGTCTGTTTTCCGCCTGATCGAGTATGTGATCAAGGTTCTTATCAACTACACTCTGTGAGATCTCAAAGCCTACATGCATGGGCATATCGTGAAGCACGATAGCCTTCGAATCCTTTATAAAGTCATCATTGATCTGATAAGGCATCATTTTTGCAAGAGTTTCCTCTTTCTGCTCCTTATAATCGGGATTGTTGAAAAACTCCATATCTACCCATGTATCGGTATAGAGCACATCCATGTCATCCGCATAGCTCTTTGCTTCTTCCATCGTCATAGAAGGATCGAGCTCCACATAATGACCGGTCGCCTTTGCCTGCTCGTAAAATGCATCGTCACAGACGGTATCATTTACAAGAGGAGTAAGTCCGTACAGAGTTCCCTGTCCCATCTTTGCAAAGAATTCCACAAGGGAATTAAATACATTATTCTTTGCGCCTATATACATAAGCTTTACATCCAGTGTTCCGAACTTTTCCATGATCGTAAGCATATCGGCAAGTATCTGGCAGGGATGATAGGAATTGTCACAGCCGTTGATAAAGGGAACCGTTACATTTCTTCCGAAAAGCTCAACTGTTTCATTCTTAATAAGACGCGCCATTATTATGTCCACATTTCTGCAAACATATCTTATCTCCGAAACAGGCTCGCCGAGAACAAAGTTACTGTCCTCCCAAAGCTGATTAAAATAGCTTCCTCCAAGCTCGGTTATTCCTGTCGTAAATGAAAGAAAGGTTCTTGTTGAGGTTTTCTCAAAGAGCGTATAAAGCTTTTTGCCCTCAAGTGAATGGGCGTATTTTTCCGGTTCAGCCTTCATATCCTGCGCAAGCGCTATGATAGCCATCAGTTCTTCAGCGGAAAAATTTTTAAAATTCAGCATATTTTTCATAAATATAGTCCTTCCTCTACTTAAGGTAAGCCGCCAGCTTCTCTGCCATATCGGTCTGCTCCCAGGGAAGATTTACATCTGTTCTTCCGAAATGTCCGTACGCTGCAGTCTTTTTATATATGGGTCTTCTCAGATTGAGGGTTTTAATGATACCCGCAGGTCTGAAATCAAAGTTCTCTCTTACGATTGCTGTTATCTTTTCATCGGAAAGCTTTCCTGTTCCGAATGTATCCACGCTTATGGAAGTAGGTCTTGCAACACCGATCGCATATGAAAGCTGTATCTCACATTTATCGGCAAGTCCTGCCGCTACCACATTCTTTGCAGCATATCTTGCAGCGTAGGAAGCGGAACGATCCACCTTTGTGGGGTCCTTACCCGAAAATGCGCCGCCGCCGTGTCTTGCAAATCCGCCGTAGGTATCTACAATGATCTTTCTTCCGGTAAGTCCCGAATCTCCCTGCGGTCCGCCTATAACAAATCTTCCTGTGGGATTAATGAATATCTTTGTCTCATCATCGATCATATCAACAGGAACAACAGGATCTATAACATTTTTCTTTATATCCTCATGTATCTGTTCCTGTGTAACATCTTCACTATGCTGTGCCGATACGACAATGGTGTCAACTCTGTAAGGCTTTCCTTCTTCATCATACTCAATGGTTACCTGAGTTTTTCCATCCGGACGGAGATAAGGAAGCGTCTTATCCTTTCTGACCTTGGTAAGTCTGAGTGCAAGCTTATGTGCAAGGGCAATGGGATAAGGCATATATTCAGGCGTTTCATTTGTCGCGTACCCAAACATAAGTCCCTGATCTCCGGCACCTATCGCTTCGAGCTGCTCTTCACTCATCTTGTTTTCTCTGGCTTCGAGTGCCACATTTACACCCATCGCAATATCTGCACTCTGCTCATCAATGGATGTGATAACGCCGCAGGTGTCACAGTCAAAGCCGTATTTTGCTCTATCGTAGCCTATCTCACGAACTGTCTCTCTTACAATCTTCTGAATGTCAACATACGCATTTGTGGATATCTCTCCCATTACGAGTACCAGGCCCGTGGTTGCAGCTGTCTCGCATGCCACACGGCTGTTGGGATCCTGCTCCAGAAGTGCATCAAGAATTGCATCCGATATCTGGTCGCAGATTTTATCAGGATGTCCTTCGGTCACGGATTCTGATGTAAAAAATCTTTTTTCCATATATATGATCTCCTTTGGATTCTTCGTTTACTGTTCCTCTGTCGCTGTTTCAAAATATACCTGCGGTAAAAAATGAAACACTTAACTAATATAACTCAAAAGCCTTTATTATTCAACATTTTTGTTCATATTATTGTATATGACGCCATGAGGTATATACAGGTACTTACAAAGCGGTTCTACGATTTCTATTTTGCATCAAAACAGGATTTTGAATTTGCTCAAAGCACTCGAAACTCGCTACGCTCAGACAGTCGAGGTGCTTTGGCAAATTCTAAAATCTTGTTTTGGCAAAATAACGAAATCTCCGCAATGCTTTGTCTGCACCTGTATATACCTCATGGCTGTTTGTTCATAATCGAAAAAATAGATCGTCTTTCAACTTCCACTATGAGTTTGAAAAAATAAGCCTACTGCAGATAGTTCCACAGTAGGCCTATATAAATGACTATTAAATTATGCAAGAAGCGAAGCCGATTTTACTTGCGATTCAGTTTCTTCTTCTTGATAACTACCACTACAGCAGCTCCTGCAGCAATTGACATGATTGCTATAAGAAGTGCTATCGGTGTTTCGTCACCTGTCTTTTTGGGTTTGTTCTTATCTGATGTCTGAGCTGTTGTTGCCTGTGTTGTAGAATCAGATGTTGATGTCTTTGTTGTAACAGTGCTGCCTGTAGTTGACTGAGTACTGTCTGTAGCGCTTGTATCGGTTGTATCGGTTGAACCGGTTGTATCGGTTGAACCGGTTGAACCGGTTGTATCCTCTTCGATATCAATCTCTACGATCTTTGTTACGACATCATCTTCTACTACAGTAACCTCAACCGTTACCTCTGTTGTTACGGTATATCCGTCCGGTACATCCTTTACGGTAATGACATAGTCGCCTACATCTGTATCCTCGATAATGATCCTGCCGTCTTCATCAGTCTTCCTGATTATTACGTCTCCGTCCGGCTTAACTATCTCAACTACTGCATCGGGTACTACATCACCTGTGTCTTCATCAACTACAACTATGATAAGATCGCCTGTATGCTTTTCAATCTTTTCATCGATCATCTGAACCTCGGTTACCTCTTCTCCGTTGATAGTAACCTTTCCGGTTGAATCTACCTCAAAGTCTATTGACTCTGCCTTCTTATGTTCTGCATCCGGTACAGCTATCTCTACAAGTGTGTATTCACCTTCAGGAAGCTCAACGGTCTTCTTTTCATCTGTTGATATCCAGGATATGATTGTTTCACCGGTTGCTTTGTCAACTATCTTGAGCTCTGCTCCGGGAAGTTCAGGTCCGTTTGCAACCTCTACCTTGCTGATAACTACGGGGAATTTAACATCAGTAGTATCTTCACTGTAACTATCTGTGTAAGCTACCGTTACTGTCTCATTCGCTCCGACTGCAAACTCATCTGTTGACTCACCCGTTCCGCTGTTTGATCCAATCGTATAGGATACTGCAACTTTGTAGCCACCGAAGGTATGGGCTGACTCGATAACAGTATAATCAGTTCCGACTTCAACTTCGATAGGTGTAGTAAGAACATATTCTCCGCCTTCAAATGTGAAATCATCTTTAAGCGTATATGTACCTACAACACCGGTGCCCTTCTTTACGGTAAATGTGATTCCCGAAACATCCACTGAGGGATCAATGTCACCGGTTATAGTCTTCTTGAGAACGATATAGCCTTTCTCTACAACTGTCTTCACATTTTCAAAATCAATGGAAGCTACTGTATTACTATCCTGATCAATTATGCTTGTCTGTACACTAAGCTTTCCTTTGTCCTCGGTAACTATGTAGGTTACTGTATAAACAGCATCATCGTATGTTATGCCTGCTTCATTTCCGGCAACCTCAGCTACCTTATAAGTATAAACTCCGGTCTCTGTAAATGTGAGGTCATCGAATTTAACCTTTCCGTCAGCATCATTCTTCTTTGTCTGAAGAACCTTTGTACCTTCAGTGAGTGTAAACTCGAACTCATCCTTTGCAAGTGTTGCTCCGGTAAGTGTCTTGGTTGCTTCAAGACTTACTGTGATAGGCAAGCTTGCATAAGTATCGTCGAACTCTACCATCGCAGGTGTTGAAGCTGTCACTTCGATATTCTCTGCCATGACTCCTTCTTTAGCATCTGCACCGTCTATCGAATACTTAACTGTTACTGTATTTCCATCGATATCCTTTGTTGTCTCTTGTACCATATACGTTCCAACTGCGATGCCGTCAAGTTCAAGAACATACTCCTTGGTATCTGCATTATACTTGAAGTTGTCCTTTCCTATCGTGAAGATCTTTCCGTTGGGATACTCGGGTCCTGTTACCGTAAAGGTAAGAGCTCCGTCTGCTTCCTCGGGTGTTACCGATCCCTTGATGGTCTTCTTGAGTACGAGTGTACCCTTCTGGGTTACAGTCTTCGTATTCTCGAAGCTCATACCGGTTACAGTGTTGCCGTCAGCATCCTCGATGGTAGTTGCTGCTGAAAGCTTACCCTTATCACTTGTTACCTTAACAGTTACGGTGTACTCGGTATCATCATAGGTAATTCCTGTCTCATCACCGACCTGTTCCTTTACTTTGTAAGTATACTCACCAACCTCTGTGTACTTAATAGCTGTAAACTCAACTGTTCCGTCAGCTTTGTTGGGTACGCTCTGAAGAAGCTCATCAGCCTTTCCTGTGACTACTTTGTACAGCTGGAAGCTGAACTCATTTGCAGTCATCTCACCGCCCTTAAGGGTCTTGGTTGCAGTAAGTTTTACCTCAACCGGCGTCTTGGTATCCTTAAGGATTATCTTTCCATCCTTTATCTCTACCTCTCCGGTTGAGTAGGTTTCGGTAAGGGTTACCTTTCCGTCTTCAGCTACATTAAACTTGATCTCGGTCTCTACTCTGTCATAACCTTCAGGAGCTGCAATCTCAGTGAGGATATAATCTCCGGGCAATACTCCTTCTATT